>DJEI01000098.1:2388-2591 GCA_002431865.1 Lachnospiraceae bacterium UBA5902 | reverse complement strand
TCTTTCCTTTAATAAAATACCCCCATCGGTGCTATTGCTGCCGATGGGGGTGCTTTTGTATCTTACACTTCTACATCCCAGAAACCATCTAAGGTTGCGAAGTAATCTTCCGGTGTCTCGGCGCGGCGGATCTGCTTTACACTGCCGTCCTCACACAGGAGCAGTTCTGCAGATTTGAGCTTGCCGTTGTAGTTATAACCCAT
>DJEI01000098.1:0-2278 GCA_002431865.1 Lachnospiraceae bacterium UBA5902 | reverse complement strand
CGCCCATGTCGATCTTCGGAAGCTTGCGGTCAATCGCAAACTTATCGTTGTTCTCACACAGAGAGCCGGTTACATCGTAGGTGTGGTCACAAGGCTCGTTCTCTTTGCCGAGGACTGTGATATGATGGTAAGCACCATACATAGCAGGACGCATCAGGTTNNAACTTATCGTTGTTCTCGCAGAGGGAACCGGTCACATCGTACACATGATCCTTCGGTGCATCGGCTTTGCCCAACACGGTGATGTGATGGTACGCGCCGTACATTGCGGGCCGCATCAGATTGGCTGCGCAGGCATCCACGCCGATGTACTCCTTGTAGATGTGCTTTTCGTGAATTGCCTTTGTAACAAGATGTCCGTAAGGAGCAAGCATGAAACGGCCGAGCTCTGTGAACAGGCTGATGTCGCCAAGTCCGGCAGGAACAAGCACCTCATCAAATACCTTGTGCACGCCTTCGCCGATCTTCAGGATATCATTTCCTTCCTTATCCGGTGTGTAAGGGATACCTACACCACCGGACAGGTTGATGTAGGAAAGCTCGATACCGGTCTTTTCTTTCAATTCAACAGCTACCTCAAAGAGAATCTTTGCAAGTGTTGGATAGTAGTCGTTTGTGACCGTGTTACTTGCAAGGAAAGAATGCAGTCCGAACTTCTTGGCACCTGCGTCACGCAGTTCGGTATATGCTTTGAACAACTGCTCCTTCGTCATGCCGTATTTGGCATCCCCGGGGTTGTCCATGATGGTTGTGGAAATGGAGAAGGTTCCGCCCGGATTGTAACGGCAGAATACTGTTTCCGGAATGCCACATGTATCCTTCAGGAACTGTACATGTGTGTAATCGTCTAAGTTGATGTTCGCACCAAGCTTCCTTGCAAGGATGAACTCCTCAGCTGGTGTGTCGTTGGATGAGAACATGATATCGGATCCTGTGATGCCGACTCTTTCAGACATCAGAAGTTCTGTATAAGAAGAACAGTCCGTACCACAGCCCTCTTCCTTCAGTATTCTCAGGATGGTTGGGTTCGGGGTGGCTTTGACTGCAAAATATTCTTTATAGCCTTTGTTCCATGCAAATGCCTGATTTAATTTTCTTGCATTTTCACGAATGCCTTTCTCGTCATAGATGTGGAAAGGGGTGGGGTATGTCTTTACGATTTCTTCGATTTGTTCTTTTGTTACGAATGGTGTTTTCATATTCTTCCTCCTAAACTTCGTACTTTCTATAATCTAGAAGTAAAACACAGTTTTGTCAAGTAAAATGGCGTAAAAAACCTTATATCTAATTGAAAATAAATATCGAAGATGGTATCATAAATTAATATGTGTAGTTTTTACGTGAAGATACGGATGACTGGGCAGAAGAGCGCGTGAAAAACCGACAATAATTATGAAACAGGAGATGGAATTATGGCAGATAACGGCGAATCAGGAATGAACTATGACAACATATTTATAAGGATGCTGAGCAGAATGGGTGATGCGATGCTGCTTTCCATTCTGTTTGTGATTTCCTGTGTTCCGATCATCACGATTGGTGTAGCATTTACTTCGTTATATTATACAGCGATGAAGGGAATTTCTGGTGACGATGGATATATCTGGAAATTTTATACACGGAGCTTTAAGCAGAACTTTAAGCAGGCAACCGGGATGTGGATGCTCTTTTTAGCAGCCTTCTTCATTCTGGGAGTAGACATCTGGTTCTGGATGACGCAGTGGAAGGCAAGCGGAAATGCAATCGCAAAGCCTTTTCTGTTTGTGAGTGTGGTGCTTCTTACGCTGGCAGTCATGACGTTTATCTATACGTTTGCTCTGCAGGCGAAATTTGATAATTCGTGGAAGGTACAGCTTCGAAATGCATTTTTGCTGAGCATCAAAAACTTTCCTATGACGCTTTTGATGCTGCTTACTTATCTGGTGATTGCATGGTGTTTTTATTACGATATCATTATTTCAATCATCGTGTATGTGGTGATTGGATTCGGTGCAGTTGGTTATCTGTGGGCGTATATTATGCTCAAATGCTTCAAGCCTTATCTTCCGGAGGAAGATCCAAATGCGCATGATGAGAGCGTACTCTTACATGATATCGAAGAGAACACAGATACAGGCTCAGTGAAAGCTGAAGAGGATACGGATGCTGGCAGCGAGGAACGATAATAAAGATAAATCCTCCCCCGGTTTTCTATTTTTAATTGTTATTTTCGGCATCATCCCATATAATGAAGCTATGACAAAAAACGGGAGGTACAAGTTTGAAACAAAGAAGTAGA
>DJEI01000077.1 GCA_002431865.1 Lachnospiraceae bacterium UBA5902 | reverse complement strand
GAAGCGACAGATTGTTTGAGAAAGATGATCGGAGGCGAGAGCATGGGAAACTGGTTTGAGAATATGGAGCCAATGAACATACAGGAAGAGCGGGCAAATACCAAGAGAGAACGAGAACGGGCGGATCAAGCAGAAGAGGAACGGGATCGAGCAGAAGAGAAGTTGAATAAGACGGAAGTGGAGCGGGATAAAGCAGAAAAAACACTAATGGATCTTATGAAAAAAGTGTATGGAACAAAAGAGAATGTAATAAAAAATCTCGTAGAATCCTATGATAAATCAGAGGAAGAAGCAGAACATTTGATACAGAAGTATTGGTAAACAAAAAAGCAACTCTTTAAAGAGTTGCTTTTTGCTATATATAAAATTATAAATTATCTTTCACATACTGTTTTACAAGCTTCTCAATCAGATAGAACTGGGATGGACCTGCATCAAGCACAACCTTGTGGTAAGCCTGCTCGTCAAACTTGTTGCCAAGGGCGGATTCTGCATAGTCACGAAGCTCCTGGAAGGACTGCCAGCCCATGACATACATCTGGTAGTTGACTGGTTCGGCGATAACGTAATCCATGATGCTTTCGGCTCCATCAGAATTGAAACCATTGTCGGAGAGGTACTTCTGTGTTGCTTCCAGATCCCAGCCCTCATAGTTGACACCGATTTCGACACGGGCGCTGACAAGCAGGTTCAATTCAGAGTTGATCCGTTCGAAATCTGCATAACTGTCATCCGGATAATCTTTGTACATATCGTAGCTCATCATCTCAACATAGGTAGCCCAGCCCTCGGTGTAGCCGTTAAAGTTAAGCAACGCGCGGATTGGTTCCGGGTTCGTGCTCAGGTAGTAGGTGAACTGATACATATGTCCGGGGATTCCCTCGTGCGCAAGGGTGGACCACAGATCTCCGGCACCGTCACTGCCCATATTCAGGTAGATGGAGTTTTCGTCGTAGGCATCAATTGGTGTTGTCACATAGAATGCCGGACTGACGATATCTTCCAGGGATTCATGGACATTTTCAACGGTGTAATGCACGTCAGGCATGGCAGGGAAGCGGTCGGCAAAAGCATTCTTAAAGTAATTGATCGTCTCCAGCGGATCGTTGTCCTCATATAAGCCGTCACTGGAATCGTTAAAGTACTGCTCGTAAGCGGAATAGTTGGCAAGTGCGGTTGTCTGGTATTCATACATGACATCATCGATTGCGTTGTCCAGCCAGTCGATGACCTCCTCTGGAGTTTTGTCGGTGCCAACCTTATCCTTTAACAGATATGCGTAATATTCTTTTCCGTGTTCAAACCCGGCAAGTCCCAGATCGTTTTGTCCATCTTCCTTGTGTGCATTAAAGAAGTTAATTACATTCCTGTAGCAAGGGATGACAGAATTGATAACCGTATCGTAATTCTGGGTAATGTAGTCCTGAATCTGTTCTTCGCTCAAGCCCTCGACACCGCGCACCTTATCTTCAAAGGTTGCAATCAGAAGGTTTTCCTCCGGGGTTGCAATGAATTCTTCGCACTGGCGGATAACTTCGCTGGCGGAATGCTCGTTCATGAAAAGCCCCTTATCAATTTTTGTCTGCTCAAAGTCCAGATATTTTCCATAGTAATCGGATAACTGTCCAAGTAGTGCCAGATAATCCTGAACATCTCCTTCGTTGTAAAACTTGTATTCCGACATGTTGATCGGCATGTTTGTCTGCAAGCCGCTTGTGTAGGCAAATGGTTCGTACAGATATGTGTAATTATAGGATTCCAGATTTAAGTCCAGATAATCCTTGATGACATCATAGGTGTATTTCTGTGATCCGGTCAGGAGATCATAGTCAAAGCTTTGCAGTTCCGCGATTTCATCTTCGGTTTCTTTTTTGTCGCTTGCAATGGCTTCATCGGAGATCTCCGCATCACCCAATGTTGCAGTTGGAACATCCAGATCATAGTCGGCAGGATTGGCAACGGTATAGTGAAGGGTGATGGTATCACTTGTCACGCTCTCCTTGAAGTTATCCATAAGGTAGGTGTGAAACCGTGCCTGCTCGGCTTCTGCTTCTTCCCCGGTTGGATCAGGCAGTGCATAGGCACAATCTTCCAGTGTGGATGCATCGATCGGAGATGCTTCCGGCTCTGTATTCCCTGCGGCAATCGCTGCCTCCACAGAATCCTCTAAGGACGAAGATGCTGCACTCCAGCTGCTGTTATGGCTGTCACCACATGCAGTCAGCATGACGGACATCGCACAGACAAGGGCGAGTGCAGTCGCTTTCTTGTAAAATTTTTTCCACATATAAATATATAACCTCCGTTTTCCTGTATCGTATAGTATAGTATCTGCTTTAATTGGATAGACATACAAAATAATCATACTCGAAATAATCAAAATCTGCAATCATCCGATGCATATTTCACATAAAATGCACAGAAATGCATCTGTCGAATAAACGGGAAAAATGGCTGCATAAAGTATACGAAAGCAGGTTTCATGTAAGTATATTTATGTTAAGGTAAGAACGGGAAAAAATGTTTACATTTAAAGGAGAGATGGGAATTATGACAATTAAGGAAGCTGCAAAAAAACTGCATGTGGAAACGCATGTACTTCGATATTGGGAGGACGAATTAAAACTTGACATTAAGCGGAATGCGCAGGGGCATCGGTATTATGATGATCGCGATATCCGGTTATTTGAGAGCGTGAAAGCGATGAAGGAGGAAGGCTTGATGCTCAAGGATATCCGAAATGCGATCATTCGTGCAAAACGTGCAAAAACTGAAGAGGAAGCTTTGGACTCGACAGAAGAAAAAAAGGAGGGAAATGCACAGACCATCAATTGTGAAAAAAGAACACCGGATGATACGGAGCCGGGTGACACATCACATAAATCTAAATCGGAAGTAAACATGCAACACACATCGTCGGTGGAGCTTCGCCCCGTACATACCCGGATGGATGAGGACAAGGATTCGATGTTAGAACGTATGCAGAAAATGGTGGGGGATGAGGATAAGGTTGTTGACTTCAAGCAGGCACAACTGCAAAGCGTGATGAATCGTGTGATTGCAACTGCCCTGCGGGAGAACAAAGATATTATTACAACATCCATCAAGGAGGAAGTGACCGCGGACGTGATGCGGCAGTTTGATGCGGTCATGCGGGAGAAGGAAGAACGGGAAGAAGCCCGGTATCGGAGACTGGATACCGTACTGCGTGAAATCCAGCAGGCAAATGCAGAGGTGGCTGCAACGAAAACAAAAAAAGGTATCTTCAAAAAACACCGGTAAGATCAAAACTTTCTGTGTCCGCCGGTTGCAAAAAGATGGCAACTCCTGTATAATTCCTCTTAGTTATGTGTAAATATAGCTAAGATATAGGAAGTATATCGGAAATGGACAGGAATTATGAAGTTAGAGATTTTATATGAGGATGCATATCTGCTTGCCTGCGTGAAGCCATATGGTGTGTTGTCACAGGGCGACAAGGGCAACGACGAAGATATGATTACAAAAATCAAGCATTACCTGTATGACAAAGCGGAATCGGAGCAGGCGGAAGAGCCGTATGTAGCTGCGATTCACCGACTGGATCGTCCCGTAGGGGGTGTGATGGTATTTGCAAAAACTCCAGAGGTAGCAGCGAAGCTTTCGGATATGCAGCAGGATGGCGAGATCACCAAATATTATCAGGCGGTTATAACCGGAGAGCTTCCAGATTTCGAAGGCGAGATGGCAGACTACCTTTTGCGGGATGGAAAAACGAACACAACGAAAGTCGTGAAAAAAGGTGAAAAGGGTGCCAAGCGCGCAGAGCTGTATTATGAGGTGCTTGACGTGATGGACACGGATGATGGAACACTCAGCTATGTGCTGATCGAGCTTGTGACCGGCAGACATCATCAGATCCGGGCGCAGTTTGCAAGTCGGGGCTGTGGTATCTGGGGTGATACGAAATATAACCCGAAATTCGCGAAGACAAAACGAAAATATAAACAGATCGGTTTATTCTCCTCACGGATGGAATTCACGCATCCAATTACCGGAGAAGAAATCGTGATCAAGAAGGAACCGGAAGGTGAAGCTTTCACGGTACTCGATCTGGACGAGTTTGAATAATATAAGATAAGGAAATTCTCGTGTGACTGGATATATACAATCACGTGAAACGATTAGGCAATTGTGAAAGAATATGTGGATAGCGGTATTCATACATACCAATTTGCAAGCAGACCATTGGAGCATGTCTGCGGCGAATTGCGTATGATGAATATTGCGGGACAGAAATTGAATAACAATTGCCGAATCGAAAAAGAGGATATAGAAAGGAAAAGAGAGATGGCAAAGGACAAGAAGTTAGTAGAACATATTACAGCGATGGATGAGGATTTCGCACAGTGGTATACGGATGTAGTTCGTAAAGCAGAGCTGTGTGATTACACAAGCGTAAAGGGATGTATGGTTATCAAGCCGGCAGGCTACGCAATCTGGGAGCTGATCCAGAAGAACCTCGATGAGCGTTTCAAGGCAACAGGTGTAGAGAATGTATACCTTCCAATGTTTATTCCAGAGAGTCTGCTGGAGAAGGAGAAGGATCACGTCGAAGGATTTGCACCAGAGGTTGCATGGGTCACACATGGTGGATTGAACGAACTGCAGGAACGTCTGTGTGTCAGACCAACATCTGAGACATTGTTCTGTGATTTCTATTCTAAGGAGATCGAGAGCTATCGTGATCTTCCAAAGGTATATAACCAGTGGTGTTCCGTTGTACGTTGGGAAAAGGAGACAAGACCATTCCTTCGTTCGAGAGAGTTCCTGTGGCAGGAAGGTCATACCGCTCATGCAACTGCGGAAGAGGCAGAGGCAAGAACCATCCAGATGCTGAATGTTTATGCTGATTTCTGTGAGGAGGTACTTGCAATCCCGGTTATCAAGGGACGTAAGACAGACAAAGAGAAATTCGCAGGTGCTGAGGCAACTTATACAATCGAGTCACTGATGCATGATGGTAAGGCGTTGCAGTCTGGAACGAGCCACAATTTCGGGGATGGATTCGCAAGAGCATTTGGCATCCAGTATACAGATAAAGATAATAAGCTTCAGTATGTACATCAGACATCCTGGGGTATGACAACGCGAATGATTGGCGCCATTATTATGGTACATGGCGATGACAGCGGACTGGTGCTTCCTCCAAAGGTGGCTCCAACTCAGATCATGATCGTTCCGATCATGCAGAAGAAAGAGGGCGTGCTCGATAAAGCAGAAGAGCTTCGCAGCGTGCTCGCATCCAACTTCCGTGTGAAGGTTGATGATTCTGATAAGAGCCCTGGATTCAAGTTCGCAGAGCAGGAAGTAAAGGGTATTCCACTTCGTGTTGAGGTTGGACCGAAGGATATCGAGGCAGGACAGGCAGTTGTTGTCCGCCGTGATACAAGAGAAAAGACAATCGTGCCATTTGACAAGCTGGCAGAGACTTGTGAGGCATTGCTTGCACAGATGCATGATGATATGTATGCAAAGGCAAAGGCACACCGCGATGCGAATACACATGTTGCTATAAACTGGGATGAGTTCACAGATATTTTGGAGAAGAAGCAGGGATTCATCAAGGCTATGTGGTGTGGCGAGGAAGCCTGCGAGACAGCCATCAAGGACGAGACAGGTGCAACAACAAGATGTATTCCGTTTGTACAGGAGAAGCTTGGCGATGTATGTGTACATTGTGGCAAGCCTGCAAAGCACATGGTTTATTTTGGAAAGGCATATTAAAAACGGAAATCAGAACATTTACCCTGCTGGTATCAGCAGGGTAGTTGTTTATTCGGGTGAAATACATGAAAATAGAAATTCCGACAGGGGCGGCATATATTTTACGACAATTGAACAGGCATGGGTATGAGGCGTATATTGTCGGCGGATGCGTGCGGGACAGTCTGCTCGGCAAGCAGCCGAATGACTGGGATATCACGACTTCGGCGAAACCGGAGGAAGTCAAGGCGATTTTCCGGCGCACGATCGATACGGGAATCCAGCATGGAACAGTGACGGTCTTAGTTGACCGGGAGATTCTGGATGATGGAAGCGGAGTACCCGCCAGTCATACCAATTATGCATTTGAGGTGACGACGTATCGGGTGGATGGTGTCTATACCGATCACCGTCGACCGGAATCGGTGTGCTTTACAGCGAGCCTCGAAGAGGATCTGAAACGACGGGATTTTACGATCAATGCGATGGCATATAACCCGGAGCAGGGCGTGATCGATATTTTCGGTGGACAGGAAGATCTGGAGAAGGGAATCATCCGCTGTGTGGGTGAGGCATCCGAACGATTTGATGAGGATGCGCTGCGTATCCTGCGGGCTGTCCGGTTTGCGGCACAGCTTGATTTTGTGATTGAGGAAGCGACGCGGACGGCGATGCGTGAACAGGCAAAGTTCCTGCGGGATATCAGCGCAGAGCGGATTTGCACAGAGCTTACAAAGATGCTCGTGTCAAAGCATCCGGAACGGCTGGAAGAAGCGTACGAGCTGGGACTTACTGGTATATTTCTGCCGGAGTTCGACCGGATGATGCAGACGCCGCAGAATAACCCTTATCATCTGTATGATGTCGGTCATCATACGCTGCAGGTGATGCGGGCAGTGTCTGCATCACCCGTACTGCGTTATGCGGCGTTGCTGCATGATGTCGGAAAACCGGAATGTAAGACGACGGATGAAGCAGGCGTCGATCATTTCTATGGACATCAGGAACTTTCTGCGAAGATCGCGCGTGCGATTCTGCGTCGCTTAAAAATGGATAATGATACGATCGATCAGGTTTGCAGACTGGTGAAAAATCACGATTATGGACTTTCTGGGGATGGACCGGGGATGAAGAGCTTTCGTCGGTTTGTGGCACAGCTTGGCGCAGAACATTTTGCGGATTTTCTGGAGATTCGAAAGGGCGATATGGCAGGCCAGAGTGAGTATCATCTGGAACAGCGCAGACAGGTGATCATGCATATGGAAGCGATGTATGCGGAGATCATAGAACAGAAGCAGTGCCTGAAGCTGTCGGAGCTTGCAATCAGTGGAAAGGACCTCATCGCGATCGGTGTGAAACCGGGACCGGATATGGGGCGCATTTTGAGGGCATTGCTGGATCGGGTGATCGAAGAGCCAGAATTAAATACAAGTGAACAATTATTGGCGATTGTAAAGGAATCATATCTATAGATGCGGACAATCAATCGGAATGAATCCGCCCTTCCCGGCATACAATTAACAAGACTGATGTTGGGAGGGGATTTTTTGTGGCTGAAAAAATGTCGGAAGTATTCGAGATGTACGATGTGAGATTGGATCACATAGGACGGGGACGGGGAGCAATGCTGCTGCAGACGGACAAGGGGGTGCGCCAGATCCGGGCGACGACTGCGGGAGAAAAACGGCTGCAGGCAGAATATGAATTTAAAGAGCATATGTATCTGGCTGGGTTTCCGCACATTGACCGGCTTGTGAAAAATGTGGAGGACGAACTGATCACATATGATCGTTATGGAAATCCGTTTGTGATGCGGATGTATTTTGACGGCCGCGAGATGGGTGTCAGCAATAAAAATGAGATCATGCTTGCAGTCGATAATCTGGTCGCATTGCACCGCGCCGGCAGGACGGTCTGGCAGGAGGTTGACCGTGACATGCAGATCCGGGAGAAGAATGATGTCAAGCGGCGGAACCGGGAAATGAAGCGGGTACATAATTATATTGCAAAGCAGAGTCCGAAACGGGAATTTGAAGCTTTGTTTATGCGGGCATTTCCGTACTTTTATGAGCAGGGGCTGCGCTGTGAACAGGCAGAGGCGGGGACGGCAGGCGAATCTGAACATATGGGATATTGCCATGGCACTTACAATCATCATAGTGTCCTTGTATGTGGGACAGCCGATGCGCGCTATATCGCAACGATCAATTTTGAAAAATATCATATCGGGAACCAGTTGCAGGATCTGTATTATTTCATTCGGAAAACCGTGGAAAAAAATGGATATGCGTTTGCATTGCTCACTGCTATCTTAGAACGGTATCAGCAGGGAATCCCATTGCAACAGATGGACGTTGCGTATATTTGCGGACTTTATCGGTATCCTGAAAAATTCTACAAGCTTTCCAATCAATATATGAATGGATCCAAGACTCGCATTTCTCCGAAAATGGTTGAGAAATTGAAACGGATCATGGAAGAGGAAGAGAAGAAGCAGACGCTGCTTGAAAAATTATCTTCCTATAATATCTCGAAAAAATGAATATATAATCTTCACATTTGCAAAATAATCTTGTATAATACAGAAGTTAAGGTGGTTTTATGGATAAGCGGAAGATACAATATGGAATCGTTGTGTTGATGCTTGCGTTCGTGTTTGTGGGCTGTGGGCAAAAAAAGAGGAATGATGTCAAGGTCTATGAGAACACGGAGGAAGTCACGGCAGAGCATGAAGAGGCTTCCGTGACGGCAATCATAACGAGCATGGACATGGAAAATAATCAGATGCATTTTGTATCGGTGCTGGATGGTACAGATATAACATTGCAGTATCATGGCGGTGTGCGCGTGACAGATACGAAGGGTGCGGATATCGGCATTGATAATGTTGCCTGTGGAAATGTCGTGGATATCGTGTATTATGTGGATACAGAAAAGCTGGTCAGCATCGCGAAGAACGCGAAGGTAAAGACATATACACAGATCAAGAAGTTCCTGTACCGGAAGGATGAGCATACCGCAGTCTATAATGGAAATCGTTTCCCGGTATCGGATTATGCTCAGGTATTTGATGGGGATCAGGCGCTTTCTCTCGTGGATGTAAACACGGAGGATGAGGTGACGCTGTCCTTATGGAATGGCAGTCTGGTGTCCGTGATCATTACGAAAGGACATGGGTATGTCCGGCTGTTAAATCAGGGGACATATGTAGGCGGATTTGTAGAGATTGGAAAAGATGTGATCGTTCCGGTTACTGCCGATATGCTGGTAGCAGTCGAGGAAGGCGACTATACACTCCGTATCAGTAAAAATGGATATTCTGGAGAGAAGAGTATCCGCGTGACAAAGGATCGCGAGTTAAATGTAGATATATCAGATATTGCGATTCCATCTGGAACGGTAACGTTTGCCGTGACGCCGGAGGATGCGAATGAAGTTATCAAGGTCGATGGCGAGATAATTGCGAACCGGACTTATACCGGGCTGTATGGAGAACATGAATTAAGTATTACAGCGGATGGCTATGACAGCTTCCGTGGAAGCTTTAAGATCACAGAGACGATGAAAAGCTTGCGCGTAACCTTGCAGCAGGAAACGACCGAAGAGACAACGGAGGATACGACTGAAGCAACGACGCAGGAGGGACAGACAACTGCATCCGGGCAGAATACGACGCAGACGGCTGCAACGACACAGGGATCACAGACGACGGCTGCGACGACGCAGAGCGGGCAGACAACGGAGTCCGCGGAGCAGGGAAATAAAATTACGATTAAAAAACCGGAAGGTGTGGGCGTATATTTCGACGGCGATTATGTCGGAATCGCACCGGTGTCGGTCAGGAAGACAGCGGGAACACATACGATCACGCTATACAAAGCCGGTTATTTGATAAAAAGTTATACAATACAAGCCGAGGATAACGGCAAAGACGATGAATATAGCTACGCGGATCTGATATCCGTGCTGGACTAAATAGTAGGAGGAACATCATGGACATGGATTACAAAAAGGTTTATGAAGAATGGCTGACAAACCCGTTTTTCGATGAGGCGACAAGACAAGAGCTGGCAGCAATTAAGGACGACGATAAAGAGATCAAAGAGCGATTCTATATGGATCTCGAATTCGGAACTGCCGGATTGCGAGGCATCATTGGTGCCGGAACAAACCGTATGAATAACTATATTGTTGCAAAGGCAACACAGGGACTTGCAAATTATATCAAACAGCGTAAGAAGCAGGCGAAGGGTGTTGCGATTGCTTATGATTCCAGACATTGCTCACCGGAGTTTGCAGATGTAGCAGCATTGTGTCTGGCAGCAAATGGTATCAAGGCATATGTGTTTGAGTCTCTTCGCCCAACACCTGAGCTTTCTTTTGCAGTCCGTTACCTTGGCTGCGTGGCAGGTATCAACGTAACAGCGAGCCACAATCCGCCAGAGTACAACGGATACAAGGTATACTGGGAAGATGGTGCACAGATCACACCTCCACACGACGCAGGTATCATGCGTGAGGTAAAGGCGATCTCTGTACAGGATGCCATTACAATGCCAAAGCAGGAAGCAATCCATGAAGGATTATATGAGGTCATCGGCAAGGAAATCGATGATGCATATATGGCAGAGCTGAAGAAGCTTGTGCTGCATCAGGAGTGCATTGACAAATACGGAAAAGAATTAAAGATTGTTTATACACCATTGCATGGAACCGGAAATATTCCGGCCAGAAGAATCCTTCGCGAGCTTGGATTTGAGAATGTCTATGTAGTTCCAGAGCAGGAGCTTCCAGATGGCGATTTCCCAACCGTAAGCTATCCGAACCCGGAGTCAGCAGAGGCATTTGAGCTTGCACTGGCACTTGCGAAGCAGCATGATGCAGACCTGGTTCTCGCAACCGATCCGGATGCAGATCGTCTCGGTGTATATGTGAAGGATAAGGATGGAGAATATCACTGTCTGACCGGAAATATGTCGGGAAGTCTGCTTGCAGAATATGAACTCAGCCAGATCAAGGCAACAAGAGGTTTGCCAAAGGATGGCGTACTGATCAAATCGATTGTTACAACGAACCTTGTAAATGAGATGGCAAAGAGCTACGGTGTGAAGCTCGTAGAGGTTCTGACAGGATTCAAGTTTATCGGACAGAAGATGTTAGAGTTCGAGACAAAGCATAACGGCACATTCCTCTTCGGATTTGAGGAGAGCTACGGCTGCCTGATCGGTACACATGCCAGAGATAAGGATGCAATCGTAGCAACGATGGCACTTTGTGAGGCAGCTGCATATTACCGTTCACAGGGTAAGACTCTGTGGGATGCCATGATTGATATCTATGAGAAGTATGGTTATCACGTAGATGCGATCCATACACTGACATTAAAGGGTATTGAAGGTCACGAGAAGATCAAAAGCATTATGGATCAGTTAAAGTCTCATACACCAAAGAAGATTGCAGGCTTAGAAATACTCTGGGCGCGTAATTATGACAACGATACAGCAACAAATATGAAGAATAAGGCGGTTGTTCCAACCGGACTTCCGAAGTCGAATGTTGTATATTACGAGCTGGAAGGTGGCGCTTGGCTTTGCGTCCGCCCATCTGGTACAGAGCCGAAGATCAAGTTCTACTATGGTGTCATTGGCAAGGATTTCAATGATGCACAGAAGAAGTCAGAGAAATTTGGCGAAGCGGTCAATAAGATGATTGAATACATGATGTAAGAGTATGAAAGCGATTTCGGGAACCCGAAGGGTGAAGAAATCGCTTTTGTTATAGTGAAAGAAAACGAAGGGAAGATAACATGCTGCAACTGAAGAACATAGTAAAGGACTATGGAGAGGGAGATTCAAAGGTACAGGCATTAAAGGGCGTTAGTATTAATTTCCGGGCAAATGAATTTGTTTCGATTCTTGGACATTCCGGTTGTGGAAAGACAACACTCTTGAATATCGTGGGAGGACTCGACCAGTACACAGATGGCGATTTGATAATCAAGGGAAAATCAACAAAGAAATACAAGGATAAGGACTGGGATACCTACCGGAACCACAGTGTCGGTTTTGTGTTCCAGAGCTATAATCTGATCATGCACCAGACGGTGCTGCAGAATGTCGAGCTGGCTCTGACCTTGTCGGGTGTCTCGAAGAGTGAACGCAGACGCCGGGCGAAAGAAGTGCTCGAGAAGGTTGGACTTGGTAGCCAGATTCATAAAAAGCCAAATCAGATGTCCGGTGGACAGATGCAGCGTGTGGCAATTGCCCGCGCACTCATCAATGATCCGGAGATTCTGCTTGCGGATGAACCAACCGGTGCACTTGACACAGAGACAAGCGTGCAGATTATGGATCTTCTGAAGGAGATTGCGAAGGATCGTCTTGTTATCATGGTTACCCATAACCCGGAGCTTGCGGAGCAGTACAGTACACGAATTGTTAAGCTGCTGGATGGTGAGATTACAGATGACAGCATGCCATATTCCGACGAGGAAGCAGCGAAAGAAACATATGAGGAATTAAGCAAGAAGGACTTAAAGCATAAGCGTATGTCGTATTTTACAGCGCTGAATCTGTCCTTCAACAACCTGCTTACAAAGAAGGGACGTACCTTGCTTACCGCATTTGCAGGCAGTATCGGTATCATAGGAATCGCGCTTATCTTATCGTTGTCGGATGGTTTCCGCAATTATATCAAGAGTGTGGAGGAGGATACACTTTCCACCTATCCGCTGGAGATCACAGATGAGTCCATTGATATGTCCGCGATGATGGGAATTATGCTCGGTACCGAGATGAAGAGCGAAGAAGAGCATGATATGGACAAGGTGTATTCAAACAACTTTGTCGGAAATTATATGAAGAATATGCTTGGTGAAGTCAAGGTTAACGACATGGTATCCTTCAAGGATTATATCGAAGAAGGTGACGGCCAGAAGATGAAGGACTACGCCAGCGATATCATGTATACCTATGGTATTACGATTAACGCTTACAAAAGTGATGTAGAGAAAGAAGTCTATCAGGTCAATCCAAGTACAGTCTTTGACAGTATCGGATTTGGTTCGATGTCAGAGATGGACAATCTGGGTATGACAGGGACGCAGAGTACGACGAATGTCTGGTCCGAGATGATCAGCAATCAGGAGCTGCTCGAGAACCAGTATGATGTTGTAGCCGGACGCTGGCCGGAAAATTACGACGAGGTCGTGATGGTTGTGACGAAGGATAACGAGATCAGCGATTATGAGCTGTATTCGCTTGGCATCCGGGATGTCAGCGAGATGCAGGAGATGATGCGTGCGGCATTGAAGGGCGAGACGAAGACGTATCCAAATACCTCTTACACCTACGATGACCTGCTGAGTCTCACTTATAAGGTAATTCCATCTTCCGATTTTTATGCATACGACGATTCGGAGAAATGTTATGTCGATAAGAGTGATGATGCAGATTATCTGAAAGATAAGATTAAGAATGGACTGGATATCAAGGTGGTTGGTATTGTCCGTCCAAATGAGGATGCAACGGTACATTCGATTACCACAACGATTGGTTATACGCATGCATTAGTGGAGAAGCTGATGGATTTGTCAAGAGACAGTGAAGTTGGCAAGGCGCAGCTTGCAGAACCGGACAAGAATGTATTTACCGGTTATGAATTTGGTGCTGATCTGGATGAGGAAGCACAGAAGGAAGCGGAGCAGCAGGCACAGGATGCGATGAGTGAGATGGGAATCGCAGACATGACAGAGGATCAGCTGTATGAATATATGGCGAGCCTTCCGGCAGATCAGTTGAAGAAGTTTATGCAGACGATGACGGAACAGACGCAGAGTGTGTCAAACAGCATGTCACTGTCTGATCTGAAATCCGCTGAGAATGCGACCTATGATGACAACCTTGTCACACTTGGTATCGCTTATGAGAATGATCCGAAGGTCATCCGCATCTATCCGATCGATTTTGAGTCGAAGGAAAAGATCATCGACGTGATTGAAGAATATAACGATATGGTGAAAGCAAACGGCGAAGAGGAGAAGGAAATCTCATACACGGATATGGTAGGAACGATGATGTCTTCCATCAGTACGATCATCAATGCAATCTCGTATGTGCTGATGGCATTTGTTGCAATCTCGCTTGTGGTAAGCTCAATCATGATTGGTATCATCACATATATTTCCGTATTGGAGCGGACGAAGGAAATCGGTGTGCTGCGAAGCATCGGTGCATCGAAGAAGGATATCTCGCGTGTATTTAACGCGGAGACGATTATCATTGGTTTCGTGGCAGGTTTGATCGGTATCGGAGTTACTGTGCTCCTGAACATTCCGATTAATGCGGTGATTCATCATCTGGCAGGACTGACCGGAGTTGCAAAGCTTCCGGTTGCGGGAGGTGTACTCTTAGTTGCAATCAGCGTTGTGCTGACGATGATTGGTGGATTGATTCCGTCCCGTGTGGCATCCAAGAAGGATCCGGTTGAAGCATTGCGGAGCGAGTAAATGAGGAAAAATATAGTATAGAAAGAAAGATGTTTCGTTTTGAACGAGCGTATGGGAGGAACGAAGTATGAGAGCATTTGAAGATATAAAGATTGCGGTTGCAGGAACCGGCTATGTCGGATTGTCGCTTGCAACCCTGCTGTCCCAGAAGCATACTGTGACAGCCGTTGATATCGTCCCGGAGAAGGTGGAGAAGATCAATCATAAGATTTCTCCGATTCAGGACGATTATATTGAGAAGTATCTGGCAGAGAAGGAGCTGCATCTGTCGGCGACCTTAGAAGGAGAAGTGGCATATCACGATGCGGACTTCGTCATCATTGCAGCACCGACGAACTATGACAGCCAGAAAAATTTCTTCGATACAACGGCGGTGGAAGCGGTGATCGAGCTTGTGCTGAAGGTGAATCCGGAAGCATTTATGGTGATTAAATCGACAATCCCGGTTGGCTATACGGAGTCAGTCAGGAAGAAATATCAGACGAGCCGGATTCTTTTCAGTCCGGAGTTCTTGCGGGAGTCAAAAGCACTGTATGATAATCTATATCCAAGTCGTATTATTATTGGTACGGACAAGACCGATGCGGAAGTTGATGCAGCGGCGCATACTTTTGCGCGGTTGTTGCAGGAGGGCGCAGAAAAGGAAAATATTGACACGTTGTTTATGGGCTTTACTGAGGCAGAGGCGGTCAAGCTTTTTGCAAACACGTATCTTGCCCTGCGGGTATCCTATTTCAATGAGTTAGATACCTATGCGGAAATGAAGGGGCTTGACACACAGGCGATCATCAACGGTGTGTGTTTAGATCCGAGAATTGGAACACAATATAACAACCCAAGCTTTGGATATGGCGGTTATTGCCTGCCGAAGGATACAAAGCAGCTGCTTGCAAATTATGATAATGTGCCACAGAATATGATGACCGCAATCGTGGAGAGCAACCGGACGCGGAAAGATTTTATTGCGGGGCGTGTACTTGAGAAGGCGGGTTATTACAGCTATGACGCAAATAACGAGTGGAATGCCGCAAGCGAGAAGAAAGTCACAATCGGCGTTTACCGGCTGACGATGAAGTCAAATTCAGATAATTTCCGTCAGAGTTCGATCCAGGGTGTTATGAAACGTGTGAAAGCGAAGGGCGCGAGCGTGATCGTGTATGAGCCGACATTGCCAGATGGAACGACATTTTTTGGCTCAAAGGTTGTAAATGATCTGGCAGAATTTAAGAAACAGAGTGATGCAATTCTTGCAAACCGTTACAGCGCAGAGCTGGACGATGTGCAGGAAAAGGTATATACAAGAGACATATTTGGAAGAGATTAAGGAGAGGATATGGAACAGCAATTTTCAAAAAAGTGCCGTTATGGCGTTATACTTATCATATGTATTGCAGGCATGGTTATTTTCAACCGTTCGCTGGTATTTGTATCTTCGGGAATGAGCGCGCATAAATTGATCGTGATAGCGTTGAATGTGTTTATAATCGGTGCTTTTCCGGTTGCATTTACATTCATTCCGTTTTTTGCTCGCATAACAGATGCTTTTTTGCGATGGATATGGAAGTTAATTAAATGTCTGCAAGCAAATTGGAAAAAGTTTGTTAAATATCTGGTGCTGGTGGTCGCAGGCCGGTGTCTGGCGTGGGCACTGGAAAATTTAGTAATCTGTAAGTTGCTGCACGAAGCAGCAAATGACAGCCGGCGTGTGTTTGTGTTTGCGATTTTACTGCTTGGAATTGTTGTGTATGGATTCCGCAATCGTGCCGGCAGAAAACCGGAACAGTTTTTTGCCATTGCAGCTTTGATACTGGGAGGAACTTTGATCCGGGTGTCTCCTGCCACGTTAGGTATTATGGTGGATGATGAAACACATTATGCCCGTGTGCTGGCGGAGGCCAATCTGTTTGATGGAAGCCGGCTGGATGTGGAAGATAAAATGATGGCAGAATTTGCAGAGTCTGTCTATAACAAGCTGGCGTATGACAGGAAATCCAGACAGGCGTATTATGCGGAATTGAATGCGATGTATGAGGAAAAGCATGTTGTAAGTCCGAATGTCCGGCTGCATGGAATATGGTCATTATCCTATGTTCCACTGGCGCTGGGAACAATTGTAGGGCAGGGGTTGTCGCTTTCATTTGTACATGTATTTATGTTGGCGAAGTTTTTTAATTTGCTGTTTTATGTGTTGCTGATCTATTGGGCGATAAAGAAGATATCTTATGGGAAAGTGCTTCTGGCAGCCTTCGGTGTGATACCGACGACGCTTTTTATGGCCTCGAATTATTCTTATGATCCGTGGCTGATCGGGTTTGTTACGTTAGCGTATGCATACTTTTTCTATGAGATTCAAAATCCGGATAAAAAGCTGGAAACAAAAAATGCGATTTTGATGATTGTATTTTTGCTGCTTGGCTGTATGCCAAAGGCGGTATACTGTGTGCTGGCACTGCCGTTTTTGTTTATGCCAAAGGCAAAGTTCAAGGATAAGAAACAGAGACTCTGGTATTATATGCCGGTAATTGTGGCAGGTGTCGCTCTGCTTGGAACGTTTCTGCTTCCGGCATTGCTACATGGCGTTGGAGAAGGAGATTCCCGTGGCGGGGAAGGCATTAACGCAAATGCACAGCTTGCTTATGTTCTTGCGAACCCGGCAGAATATGCACGGGTGCTGTTCCGGTTTTTGAAGGAGTTCTTCTCCATCCGGAATATGCAGACCTATCTGCAAAGATATTTCTATTTTGGATATGGAGAGTTTTATGGTTTGGCATGGGTGACTCTGGTTGTCGTTGCATTTCTGGATAAACGCAGTACGAAGGGGATGACAGCCGCAGTCCGGATATCCTGTGTGATTGCAAGCCTGCTTGCGGCCGTGGCGTGTGCAACAGCGATGTATCTTGTGTACACACCGGTTGCATCCGATCAGATACTTGGATGCCAGGGAAGATATCTGCTGCCGATGTTGATACCATTTTTGGTTGCGATTGCACCGGACAAGATAGAAAACCGGATGAATCCGCATGCGTTTACGATGGTTCCGGTATTGATGTTATCCGCGACTTTCCTGTATAATATATATACAATGTGTGTAGCACTTTACTAGAGAGAATATAGCAAAAAAAGGAGACAGGGAATGAAAAAGTATGATTATTTAGTGGTAGGTGCCGGACTTTACGGTGCGGTATTTGCACAACAGGCGAAGGAAAAGGGAAAAAAGGTGCTTGTGATTGACAAGCGTCCACATATTGCCGGAAATGTGTACACGGAGGATGTAAAGGGCATTCACGTACACAAATATGGTGCGCATATCTTCCACACGAACAACAAAGAGGTATGGGATTATATTACAAAGTTTGCAGAGTTTAACCGGTTCACGAATTCGCCGGTTGCAAACTACAAGGGTGAGCTTTACAGCCTGCCGTTTAACATGTACACATTTAACAAGATGTGGGGCGTGGTAACACCGGAAGAGGCAGCGGCAAAGATCGAAGAACAGAAAAAGGCAGCCGGTATCACGGAACCAAAGAATCTGGAAGAGCAGGCAATCAGCCTGGTTGGAACCGATATCTACGAGAAGCTGGTAAAGGGCTATACAGAAAAACAGTGGGGACGCCCATGTACAGAGCTTCCTGCGTTTATCATTAAGCGTCTGCCGGTTCGCCTGACATTTGACAACAATTATTTCAATGCGCTGTATCAGGGTATTCCGATGGGCGGCTACACGAAGATGGTGGAGAACCTTCTGGCTGGTATTGAAGTAAAGGTTTCTGCCAATTATTTTTCGAACAAAGCAGAGTATGATGTGATGGCAGAGAAGGTTGTCTACACAGGTGCCATTGATGCTTATTTTGATTATAAGCTTGGCGCACTTGAATATCGTTCCGTACGGTTTGAGACAGAACTTTTAGACAAGCCAAATTTCCAAGGAAATGCGGCAGTGAACTACACAGATGCTGAGACACCTTGGACCCGTATCATCGAGCATAAGTGGTTCGAGTTTGGCAAGGATGATGCAGGCAATGATCTGCCAAAGACCGTTGTTTCACGCGAATACTCTTCTGAGTGGAAGGTGGGCGATGAGCCATATTATCCGGTAAATGATGAGAAAAACGGAGCACTGTATCAGCAGTACAAGGAGCTTGGAGAGCAGGAGGAGCATGTGATCTTTGGCGGACGACTTGGCGAGTACAAGTATTATGATATGGATGCGGTAATCGCATCGGCACTTGCAATGAGCGAGAAAGAGCTGGGCAAATAACAGCCATACGATAACAATCAAAAAGAACGGTTGGAAACGGATATGCGTTCCAGCCGCTCTTTTTATTTCTTTGAATTTGCTTTGCGAATGCTAAAAGTGTTATCGTAGCAGTTCCAGAATCGTATTTACCATCAGATCGTTCTGCATCGGATTCATGATCGAGAACCGTACAAAATGCGAATCCAGACCGTGGAAATCCTCGCAGTTCCGAAGGACAATGCCCTTCAGATTGCAGTGCGCCAGCAGGGATTTTGTAGTGACATCCTCTTTTAGAATCTGCATCAGTACGAAATTTGCACTCGGCTTGAATAACCGAAGGTTTTTATTTGTGCTCATCGCAGAGTAGATCAGATTGCGCTCGGTAAAGATACGGGAGTGTGATTCATGTATGTAGGCGGTATCTTCCAGCATAGCGGTACAGGCAGCCGCGGTCAGACAGGAAATGCTGTTTGGCGTGGCGGTCATATTGATGATCGTCATGTTTGCTTCGTTGTTCATGATCGCATAAGCAAGTCGCAGACCTGGTACAGAGAAGAATTTGGATACGCTGCGCAAGATAATCAGGTTGTCATAGGTATTTACCAGAGAGATTGCAGTGTTACGCTCATAGTTCTCTGTAAATTCAATGTACATTTCGTCGAGCAAAAGTGCGATGTCAAGCTTCTTGCATGCGGCTGCAAGCTTCTCAATATCTGCCTTGGATATAAGCTGCGAGGTCGGGTTGTTTGGATTTCCGAGAATTACGATATCATATGCATCCGATAAATGTGCAATAAAATCATCCATATCCAGATGGTAATCCTGATGGATGTCCAGCTCATAGAAGTCTGTCTCACAACCATATACAGATAATACGTGCTCATAATCCGTAGCAGATGGAATCGGCAATAAAGCTTTCTTTGGTGCGAGAAGTGCAACAAAGAGACGCAGCAGATCGGAGCTGCCACTGCCAAGCACCAAATATTCTGGTGCGCAGCCGGCATAGGCAGCGATGGCGTTGCGTAAAGGTTCGTAGTAGGCGTCTGGATAACGTCCTACGGCGCTGATGTTTTCCATGATTGCGCGCGTTGCACTGTCCGGGACACCGAGTGGATTGCAATTTATGTCATATCGCACAGTTTCATATTGTTCGATGCGAAGTGGACCGTTGCTCATATTTCCCTCCTAATAATCCTAATAATTAGAAACTAAACCATTTATATCCCTGTCTTGAAAAAAGAAAGGGGGTTTGTTATAATGTGATATGTGTTAAAAGGGGATAGTGGGTGAACTATACCCTCATATAGATAATTATACCTATCAAATAGACGAATGACAAGTAGGTTTTCAGTGCGAAGCCAAGAAATAAAGGAGATACCATGAAGGCGATAGTAGAACATTACGCAAAGGGCGAATTTCAGGTAGACCGGCCTGAGGTAGCGATATCAGAGAAGTTTTTAAAACTGAATATAGAATCGGGAACTTTGTATGAGGGTGTCTTCACGGTGAACAGTACCAATGACCACGTCATCAAGGCGATGGTGTATGACAGCCGCTATATGCTGCGGTTCAACCAGCATACATTTATTGCGAAGAATTTTGACGTCGGATTCACATTTGATGCAACCTGTCTGGAAGCAGGTAAAAATTACAAAGGTCATATCAGTGTCATTACGGACGGTGGAGAATTTAAGATTCTGTATGACATTGACATCACGACACCATATGTAAAATACGGAGATCAGAAGATCGATGATCTCTTCAAATTTGCGACACTTGCCGAGAGTAACTGGGCAGAGGCGGCGCGTGTGTTTGTGCGCGATGATTTTAAGCGGACATTCATCAACCGTGATCCGGTGATTAAGCAGATCTATAACAGTCTGATGGAAAGCCAGTCGGTCAATCAGGCTTTGGAGGAGTTCCTTGTCTATGTACATAAAAAACGTGCACTGACACTGTCCGTATCCAAGGCGAAGATCAATCTGGAGTTCCCGGAGGAGCTTTCCAAGATTTCAATTAACATCAGCAAAAACACATGGGGCTACAGCAGTTCGACGGTACGCTCCACCGAGGATTTCATTATCCCGGCAAGAAAGGTGATCACAAGTGCTGATTTTTATGGTAATCTGTACGCTTTGGATGTACTGATATCACCGGAAAATATTCCGGATGGTGTGACATCCGGCAGAATCATTATCGAGAATGTCTACCAGACAATCGAGATTGAGATCAACTTGTCCAAGCCGACGGAAAAAGAGATAAAAGTGTCCAAACCGGGCAGCAAAACACATCTGATTAAGTCGAATCAGGTGCGGCTGATCACCACGTATATGGATTACCGTATGGGAAGAATCCAGTTGCGCGAATATATCAGTACGACCTTATTCGCATTTAACAATCTGGCGCGTTATGTACCGGAGGAAGATCTCTACCGTCTGGGAACGATGCATATGAACATTATGCAGGGTGAGACGGAGAAGGTAGAACAGGAATTCCTGCGTATCGAGGCAGATGTGGATAACTCTGGAATGAACAACAAGCAGAGTTGTTATTATGCGTATCTGAAAGCGATGGTTGGCAAGGATCGACGCGCGACCGAACAGGCGAAAGAACTGATTCGCCGGAACTACCGGACAGAAGATGATAAGATCTTCTATTTCTGGCTGCTGCTGTTTGTGGATGATACATACAATAACGATCAGACCGCTTTGTACCGTGAGGTCAAGAATCTGTATGAACAGGGCTACAACAGCCCACTCATGTACATGGAGCTTTGCGAGGTATTAAATAATAACCCATTGTTGTTAAAGCATATTACAGATCTTGAGGTTACAACGATCCGTTGGGGATTGCGCCATCAGTATCTGTCGGATGAGGTCATCGAGGCATTTATCCAGCTTGCGGCATCGTTCCGCCAGTTTGACGCGAAGATTTTTGAGATTATGGACAGCATTTACTCCAAGAAAAAGAGTGATGAAGTGTTGTCAAGTATCTGCTCAATGCTGATCAGTGCAGGTAAACTGGACAACAAGTATCATCGGTTTTACCGGGATGCAGTCGAACGCAATCTGAAATTTATCGGACTGAATGAGTGCTTTGTCAAGAGTATGAATTTCTCCAGATACGATCTGATCCCACAGTCAGTTTTAATGTATCTGAATTATAAGAATACACTTTCAGAAAAAGAGCTTGCGTACCTGTATGCGAATGTAATTTACAACAAGTCCCAGCATATGAAGGTGTACCATGAATATGCGACAACGATGCAGGATTTCATGGAGAATATGATTATCAGTGGTAAGGTCAGCGATGATCTGACTGTACTTTATGATGAATTCTTAGAGCCGGAAACCGTCAGCCCGCTCTATGCGAGCAAGCTGATTAATATTATCTTCCGTCGGAAGCTTGTCTGCTTTAATAAGGGTGTGCGTGCCGTGATTGTCACACATCAGGAATTAGAGGAAGTACAGCGTGTGCCAATCGTAAATGGCGAGGCATATGTGGAGATTCTGTCGAATACGGCTTCCATTATTTTCGAAGATAGCGCAGGCAACCGTTATGCCGGATCTATTCCGTACCGGCTGGAGCGTATCGTAGACGAAAATGCATATATGGATATCTGCTGTAAATACAGTCCACGGGATTACCGGGTGTTGCTGCATAACTATGAGCAGCTCGGCGACTTCACATTCAAGAAGGCGATCGAGGTCAATGCCGCACGAGATATCGTTAATTGCGATGAGATTTCCTATGATTACAAGCAGCAGGCATATCTGAATATTATTGAATATTACCATGAGAATCTGGATAATGAGGTGCTTACAAAGTATCTTGAAAAACTGGATATTGAATACTTAAATCACGCTAATGCGCGTGTGATGATTGCTTACATGGTCGATATGAACATGTTCGACAAGGCATTTCAGGCGGTGAAGCTGTATGGCTTCGATGAGATCGACAGTGAAGAGCTGTATCGCCTGGCGGATTATGGTGTGGAGGATAGCAACGGATTCTTAAATGAGGATCTGCTTTCCATCTGTATTCATCTGTACAAATCCGGTAAGGTCAACGAGCGGATTTTGGTATATATCATCAACCATTATAAGGGTGACCTGGAAGAACTGGCAGGTATTTTCAAGACGGTGCGTAACCGAGTCAGAGATATTTCCCTGCTGGCAGAAAATACATTGGCACAGATGATGTTCGCGATGGGAAACGTCGAGTACATCTATGATATCTTTACAGCGTATTATGCAGGCAGAAACCGGGGACTGGTCGTAAAGGCGTTTCTGCGGTTCGCATGTTATAACTATCTGATCAAGGATGCACAGATTCCGAGCGGCGTTTTTGACTGTCTGTATCAGGAAATCCAGAAGGGCAATATTGAGGATGAGATTTCCCGTATGTCCATGCTGCATCATTTCTCGAAGCTGGATCGCTATACAGGTGAACAGAAGACATGGATCAAGGATGCCGTTGGCAAGTTTATGGATGCAGGTAAGCTGCTTCCGTTCTACAAGAGCTTCCAGTCCTTTATCAAGCTGCCGCAGGATGTCATGCTCAAGACCTATCTGATCTACAAGAGCGAGCCGGGCAAACAGGTAACGGTGAAGTACGCATTTGATACTGGTTCCAGACAGAATCTGATTTACAAGACAGAGCTTCTCGATGAGATGATTCCAGGCATGTATGTGAAGGAATATGTCGTGTTCCACGGCGAGCGTCTCGTCTATGAGATCTCCGATGATACACAGGGCAGTTCCTATGTGGTTGAAAGCGAGTCGCTGAAATCGAAAGCGTTTAACCGCAAAGACCGGAACCGTTTTGAGATCATCAATAGCATGCTTGTCAATCAGGAAATGCGTGAGGATAATGAACTGTTAGAGACATTGGATGTGTATCTGAATACGGTGCATCTGTTTGAAGAGAATTTGAGTATACTGTAATATCGCGGGGAAACCTGTGGATTGCAATGCATAGAAATAGATATAAGTACGAAAGGAAGAAGACATGTCAGAGGCGTATTATATAGGCATGGATTTGTGTTCGGACTCCACGCAGATTAGTTTTTATAATGATATCTCGCGAGAACCGGAGACAGTCAACCAATTAAATAACAAAGAAACATATATGATGCCAAACATTCTTTTCTTCGGCCTGGAGACCGGAGAGTGGTATGTTGGCTCCGAAGCTTCCGAGGCACGTTTCAAGGAACAGGGCATCGTGTTGGATGAGCTGTTTCAGAATGCGCGCAGTGAGGAGACAGTTGAGGTGCATAATACGCGTTACAGTTATCGCAAGCTGTTTTTGATGATGCTTAAGATGCATGTCGATTCTTTTCTGTATCGTTATGAAGGTGCGACGGTAAAGAAGCTTGTCATTACGATTCCAGAATACAACAAGGATCTGTTCCGTGTGCTCTCGACATTTTACAAAGAACTTGGTGTTGAGAAGGAACAGGTGGAGATTACGAGCCATCTTGACAGTGGTCTGTATTACATTTTCAATCAGGATGAAAGCCTGCGCACGAACAGCGTGGGACTGTTTGATTACAATACCGATGGTCTGCATTATTACAGAATTGATATCTCACATGGACATGAGCTGAACACGATCAGTGTCACGCATGAGGACTATTCTGAGAATTTCAATCTGGCGGCCTTCGGCGGTGACAATATCCTGATGGATATTACTTTTGCAAAGATTGTGGCGAATGAGACTAAGAAAACATACATTTCGTCCATTTACCTGACCGGACTTGGTTTTTCTGAGAAATGGCTGAACAAATCACGGGAGCTCCTGACGCAGGGCAGACGCGTATTTGCCGGACAGAACATCTACACCAAGGGCGCCTGCTACAAAGCGGTTGGCGGTGAATATGGCGAATTTTATAAGAAGTATTTTGTAGAGACAAAGGAGAATGTGATCTTTGATGTCGGCATCTCTTCGGAGGACGAGGAGGACCGGTTTATTCCGATCGCCTTGGGCGGCAGACAGTGGTACAACATCCATGGAAAGATCAGTATTATATTGGATGATACAGATTCCCTGACTCTGGTATACCGGAACCGGAAAACCGGGGAGGAAGAGCGGGAGGTCGTGAAGCTGCATGGAATCCCGAAACGCCCGAACAAGACGTCCAAGTTCTCTGTGGAAGTGGAATTTGAGAATCCACATCATGGCGCATTTATCATTAAGGATGTTGGATTCGGAAAATTATTCCCGACCACGAACAAGATTTATCGTAAGGAGTTTGATGTTTAATGTCAAAAATTATCTTATGTACAAAAAAGGAAGCATCGCATCCGTTTATTTTTCTGAATACGAAGGTGGAGATCAACACCTACGAGGAGCTGTGCTTTTATATCTACAATAATACCGTGCTGATCTCGAAGTCTTCTCTGTCTGAGAAGCTGTTTGACTGGATCCGGGATGAGCTGGATATGCCAGAGCTGGCGGCAAAGCTGGTGGCACTTTCAAACAAGGCGACATTTGCACAGGATCTGCTGGTCGAGATCCTGAATGCCGGAGATTATTATACGCCGGATGAGATTGCAACCTATGTGGAAGCGTGGCAGAAATATCGTCGGCTGACATCAAGCCAGCGCAAGAAATTAAAGGCGGACAGTTATCTTGGTTACCGCAGATACATCAAGGCGGCATCCATTTACGATGAGATTCTGGACAACCAGCAGGATATCACAGACAAGGTATTTCTGGGAAATGTCTATCACAACCGTGGCGTGGCGGCTGCCAATAATATGGATGTGGAGGATGCAAAACGCTATTTTATGAAAGCGTATGAGCTAAATGGCAACGAGGAAAGCCTGCGCAGTTACCTGATCGTATTTTCAGCAGGAAACGATGCTACGACACTGAAGCAGGAAATGCGGAAGTTTGACCTCGATGAAGATAATTTTGAGAATCTGATGATTGAAATCGGAGATTCCAACGAGGATGTCCGGGAGATGACAATCTTCTCCATGTTACAACGTGCGGTATACAACCGTATGAATAAGGACATGATCGATTATGACAAGCGAATGGATATTATACTTGGACAATTGAAGGATGAATTCAGAGAGCAGGCGATTTGATGGGAATGTTTCAGAAGATCAAGGCATACTTGAATGAAGATGATGCCGAATATGACGCCTTGATTGAAGAACAGGAACGCATGCGGGAAGAACGCAGAAAGCGCAGGAATCAGTCAAGGGCAGAACGAAATAAGGAAAAGGCGAAGCGGGCCGCGGAAAAAGCGGTGCTGAAAGAACGTGTTGATCCGGAGATCCGGCGGGAAGTCAAAGAGACGGTATCGTCGAATCGAGAGCGAAAGACCGTTGGCGATTTCTGTGAACAGTTAGTCGATACGAAATATTACATGGAGGATATGAAGCAGGAGTACAAGCTCGTGACCGATTATCTGGTTGATATCCAGCGGATCGAGGAACTGCCGGTGAATCTCGCAGAGGATATCGTCGAGACTGCAAAGGAGATTGAACTGCTCGATGGCAGCCGCAGCAAATACCAGGAGTCAGAGAATCTGCTTACAACAGAGCAGTACCGTACGATGCAGCGGCTGGAGGATGATATTCCGGATACAATCAAGAACTTAAATGATATGGAGATGCGGGATTCCATGCTGAAAAACGACATGGGATATCTCGAGGGAGAAAAAGAAGATCTGAAATATGCACGTGTGGAGGATACTGATAATGCATACCGGATTCGAAGCGTTCTGATCGTTGTGCTGGTGTTGTTCATTTTGATCAGCATTACCCTGTTTGCGGTGGCACTGCTTGCGAAGAAGGATGTGATGCTGCCGGCGGCGACCGAAGGAACAATTGCGGTGATCTGCTTTGTCGTGTGCTATATCCGGTATGCGAATATCAACCGGCGCGTACAGGAAAACGATGCGAAGCTGCAACGTGCCATATCGTTACTGAATAAAGTCAAAGCAAAATATGTCAATAATACAAATACATTAGATTATATCTATGAAAAATATGACGTCCATTCCGGTAAGGAGCTGATGTACCGCTGGGATCTGTACAACCAGATGCAGCGCGATGCAAAGAAATATTCACAGGTGAGTGAAAGCTACTATCTTGCATGTGACAGGCTGGTAAAACGGCTTTCCGATGTCGGCGTGACCGATCCGATGGTCTGGAAAAATCAGACAAATGCACTGATTGACCGGCGGGAGATGGTTGAGATCAAGCATGGTCTGAATGTACGGCGGCAGAAGATCCGCGAGAAGATGGCAAGCTGTGAGAAGATCCGGCAGAATGCCACGGCAGCGTTAAAAGCAAGCATTGCAGCGAATCCGGGCATTGAAAGCTATATCCGGGAGCTGCTGGCAACTTATAATCTGGAATTATAAAGATATACAAACAAAGAGGAAAGAGAAGTTTGATTGTGTGTGCTATGCATACACGACATCATTCATATATGGAGGAAGAAAGACATGGCTAAGGAATTAGAGAAAAACTACAACCCGGCGGAGATTGAACCGCGTCTGTATGACAAATGGGTTGCAAACAAATATTTTCACGCGGAGGTAGACCGGAGCAAAAAGCCGTTTACCATCGTGATGCCACCACCAAACATTACCGGACAGTTGCATATGGGACATGCGCTCGATAACACGATGCAGGATATTCTGATCCGTTTCAAGCGTATGCAGGGCTACAATGCACTGTGGCAGCCGGGAACCGACCATGCCGCAATTGCGACAGAGGTTAAGGTTATCGAGGCACTCAAGAAGGAAGGCATCGACAAGGAAGACCTTGGACGTGAGAAGTTCTTAGAGCGTGTCTGGGACTGGCGTAGAGAGTATGGCGGCAAGATCGTGAATCAGTTGAAGAAGCTGGGCTCATCCGCAGACTGGGATCGTGAGCGTTTCACGATGGATGAAGGAAATAACAAGGCAGTCACAGAGGTATTCTGTAAGTTGTATGAAAAGGGATATATGTATCGCGGTTCCCGTATCGTAAACTGGTGTCCGGTTTGTCAGACATCGATTTCCGATGCAGAGGTTGTACATGAGGAGCAGGATGGCTTCTTCTGGCACATCAATTATCCGGTTGTTGGCGAGGAAGGAAGATTCGTAGAGATCGCAACCACACGTCCGGAGACATTGCTCGGTGATACAGCCGTTGCAGTAAATCCGGAGGACGAGCGATACAAGGATATCGTTGGCAAGATGCTGAAGCTGCCACTCACTGACCGTGAGATTCCGGTGATCGCCGATGAGTATGTAGATAAAGATTTTGGAACCGGTTGTGTAAAGATCACACCGGCACACGATCCGAACGATTTCGAGGTTGGAAAGCGTCATAATCTCGAAGAGATCAATATTATGAATGATGATGCTACGATCAACAAGCTTGGCGGCAAGTACGCAGGCATGGATCGTTATGAGGCAAGAAAGGCAATGGTTGCTGATCTGGATGCACTCGGACTTCTCGTGAAGGTCGTACCACACAAGCATATGGTTGGTACGCATGACCGTTGTAAGACAACAGTAGAGCCACTTGTAAAGCCACAGTGGTTCGTCAAGATGAGTGAGATGGCAAAGCCAGCGAAGGAAGCAGTTGTAAGCGGCAAGCTGAAGCTGATTCCAGAGCGTATGGACAAGACCTATTACAACTGGCTGGATAATATCCGTGACTGGTGTGTATCCAGACAGCTCTGGTGGGGACACCGTATCCCGGCATATTACTGTCAGGATTGTGGTGAGACGATCGTATCAAAAGAGACCGTCTGCACCTGTCCAAAATGTGGAAGCAACAATGTAAAGCAGGACGAGGACACACTCGATACATGGTTCTCATCTGCACTCTGGCCATTCTCTACACTTGGCTGGCCGGATAAGACGGAAGACCTGGATTACTTCTTCCCGACGGATGTACTTGTAACCGGATACGACATTATCTTCTTCTGGGTAATCCGTATGGTATTCTCATCCATCGAGCAGACAGGCAAGCTTCCGTTCCACACGGTACTCTTCCACGGTCTGGTCAGAGACGATCAGGGACGTAAGATGAGTAAGTCCCTTGGAAATGGTATCGATCCGCTGGAGGTCATCGACAAGTATGGTGCCGATGCGCTCCGTCTCACACTGATTACCGGAAATGCACCGGGTAACGACATGCGTTTCTACTGGGAGAGAGTCGAGTCAAGCCGTAACTTTGCAAATAAGATCTGGAACGCATCCAGATTTATCATGATGAATATTGAGAAGGCAGATATCACAGGGATTGATGCTGCCATGACCGTTGATGTCGATGCAGCGATGAAGCAGTATGGCTTCACACTCGCAGACAAGTGGATCTTATCTAAGATGAACGATCTGGTTCAGGAAGTAACAGACAACATGGAGAAGTTCGAGCTTGGTATCGCAGTATCAAAGCTTTATGATTTCCTGTGGGAGGAGTTTTGTGACTGGTATATCGAGATGGTAAAACCAAGACTCTGGGATGATGCAGACGAGACAAAGGCTGCAGCACTCTGGACATTGAAGACAGTTCTTACAACCGGTCTGAAGCTGTTGCATCCATATATGCCATTTGTAACAGAGGAGATCTTCTGTACACTGACCGACGAGGAATCTATCATGATCTCCAAGTGGCCGGAATATGACAAGGCATTTGATTACAAGGCTGATGAGGCAGCTGTCGATAAGATTAAGGAAGCCGTACGTGGTATCCGTAATGTGCGTACAGAGATGAACGTTGCACCGAGCAGAAAGGCAAGTGTCTATGTTGTATCTCCGAAGGAAGACATCCGTGCAATCTTTGAGGCAAGTAAGAATTTCTTCGCGATGCTTGGCTATGCAAATGAAGTGCATGTACAGGCAGATAAGACGGGAATCGCAGATGATGCAGTATCCGTTGTGATCCATGATGCAGCGATCTACATTCCATTTGCAGAGCTTGTGGATATCGAGAAGGAAATCGAGCGTCTGACGAAGGAACAGACAAAGCTGGAGGCAGAGATCAAGCGTGCGTCTGGTATGCTTGCAAATCCAAAGTTTGTGGATAAGGCACCTGCAGCAAAGGTTGAGGAAGAGCGCGCAAAGCTGCAGAAGTATACAGAGACATTGGCGCAGGTAAAGGAAAGACTTGCGAATATCGCAAAATAGTCACTGGGAGAGGCTGTTTGAAACGGCAACAGGTGAGAATCGATGAATAACGAAAAGATCTTAAAAAAGAAAATACAACAATATCTGCTGATGCCATTGGCATTGACCGTGCTTCTGGTCGGGATGGTGATCGTGCTGTATGTGCATGACAAAAAGAGCGGTGCGATTGCCGCTGCTGCAGTTTTTATCTTTGTTGTATGTGAGATTATATTTTTTATTGTAATGAAGGCGGCGATCATGCCGGTTGTCTTCCGGTTTGCGCTGGAACAGGGGCAGATACAGAAGGAGCTTTTGGAGGAACTGGATATTCCATATGCGTTGCTGGATACAGATGGCAAGATTCTTTGGGGCAATGCAAAGTTTATCGAGACAATCGGCGTTGGTTTTAAAAAGAGGATTCGCAAGAACATTGAGGCATTCTTCCCGGCTGTTGATGCGGAGGCACTATCGTCTGAGGAAATGCAGATGGATTTGGAATATAACGACCGTGTCTATCGGGCATTGCTGCGTCGCATTGACTTTTCAGAAGCATTAGTGGATTCGGATGAGGATGCAATCGTTGACCATCAGGCAGATGCTATGATTACTTTGTATCTGTACGATGAGACGGAGCTTCTGACCTACAAGAAAGAAAATGAGGATCAGAAGCTTGTCGCAGGACTGTTGTATATTGATAATTACGATGAGGTTATGGAGAATACCGAGGAGGTTCGTCATTCGCTGGTGGAAGCACTGGTTGACCGGCGAATCAATATGTATCTTTCCACGATCGATGCGATTGGAAAGAAGCTGGAGAAGGATAAATATTTCTTTGTATTCCGGCAGCAGTATCTGCCACAGCTTCGTGAGACGAAGTTTGCGATTCTGGATGAGGTAAAGAGTATCAATGTCGGAAACGAGATTCCGGTTACCCTGAGTATCGGTGTCGGTGCCGGAACAGACAGTTTTGCGCAGGCGTATGAACGGGCGCGTACCGCAATTGGACTGGCACTTGGACGAGGCGGCGATCAGGCAGTTGTCAAATATGGCGATAAGACGACGTATTTTGGAGGAAAGAGTGCAGGAACTGAGAAGTCAGCAACTGTTAAGGCGCGTGTCAAGGCACAGGCGTTCCAGGAGCTTCTGACAAGTAAAGACAGTGTTATTATCATGGCACACAAACGACCGGATGCAGATGCGTTTGGTTCGGCAGTGGGCGTGTATCGTCTGGTTAAGACGTTAAATAAAAAGGCATATATCGTAGTGAACGAGGTAACCTCAGCCATCCGCCCAATCATCAGCGGATTTATTGGGAACAGCGTCTACGGTGACGATATGATCATCAACAGTGAACAGGCAATCAGCCGGGTAACTCCGAACACGCTGGTTGTCGTAACGGATGTGAATAAACCGAGCATGACCGAGTGCGAAGAACTGCTCAGTCTGGCAAAGGCTATTGTGGTATTTGACCACCACAGACAGTCGGACGAAGTGATCGAGAATGCAACACTTTCGTATATCGAGCCATATGCAAGCTCGGCATGTGAGATGATCGCGGAGATCCTGCAGTACATCGAGGGCAAGGTAAAGCTTCGGCCGATCGAGGCGGATGCTATGTATGCGGGTATTGTGATCGATACAGATAATTTCCTGACCAAGACGGGTGTGCGTACATTTGATGCAGCATCATATCTGCGTCGGAGTGGTGCGGATGTCGTCCGTGTCAGAAAGATGTTCCGAAGCGATATGTACACGTACCGCCAGTTGGCAGAGGGTGTCATTAATTCGGAGATTTATATGGATCATTTTGCGATTTCTACGGTAGATCCGAAGGAATCCGATGCACCAACGGTGGTTGCAGCGAAGGTTGCAAACGACCTGCTCAACATCGAAGGTATCCGCGCGTCGTTTGTCACGACGGAGAAGGACGGCACAGTTTATATGAGTGCCCGGTCAGTCGACGATGTAAATGTACAGATTATCATGGAAAAAATGGGTGGCGGTGGACATGCAAATATCGCCGGAGCCCAGTTTACAAACAGTACAAATGAATTGGTATTGATTCAATTAAAGAAACTTCTGGATGAAATGTATCGGGAAGGTGATATTTAAGAATTAAGGAGGAATCAGACATGAAAGTTATTTTATTGCAGGACGTAAAAAGCCTCGGAAAAAAAGATCAGATCGTAGATGTATCCGACGGATACGCAAGAAATATGCTGCTACCAAAGAAACTTGGCATGGAAGCAACTTCAAAGAACCTGAATGACTTGAAGCTGAAGAAGGCACATGAGGATAAGGTTGCCGCAGAGGTGCTGGCAGATGCACAGGCACTTGCTGCACAGATCGAGAAGGAGAGTATCACGCTTTCCATCAAGATGGGTGAAAACGGAAGAACCTTTGGTTCGATTTCTTCCAAGGAAATTGCTGAGGCAATCAAGTCACAGCTTGGACATGACATCGACAAAAAGAAGATCGTTATGAAGGATGCAATCAAGGCACCGGGTACACGTACCGTTGGAATCAGGCTGCACACAAAGGTAACAGCAGAGCTTACAGTGAAGATTGAGGAAGCTTAAATTTGAGTAGATACAGGTAAGGATGTCTGGGTTTGCGAAATGCCGCAGGCTTAGAAAAATTAGAGTTGTTTTTATGGATGAAAATACGATAAGACGCGTACAACCGCATAATGAAAAAGCGGAACAGGGCATCGTCGGAACAATGCTTGTAAACCGGGATGCGATTTCTGATCTGGTGGATATGCTGACAGGAGAGGATTTCTACAATAAGCAGTACGGAATCCTCTTTGATAACATGGTCGAGCTGTATTCGGAGGGGGCAAGTGTAGATCCGATCACACTGGTAGAACGGCTGCGAATGAAAGATATCCCGGAAGAAGTGGCAAACACGGTGACGCTGGCACAGTTAGTGCAGTCCGCTCCGTTATATGCTCCGGTGAAGGACTATGCAAAGATCGTCAAGGACAAGGCGGCACTCCGGCAGTTGATCAAGCTCTGCGAGAATACCGAGAAAGATGGATATCAGTCGCAGGAGCCGGTAGAAGTGATCATGGAGCGCGCAGAACAGAGTATATTCAAGCTCGTGCAGAACCGGAATGGTTCCGAGGATACGGTACCGATTCGGGAGATTGTGATGAATGTCATTCGCGAGATGGAGGAAGCGGCAAGAAACGATGGCAAGGTTACCGGTGTTCCGACAGGATTCCGGGATCTGGATAATATGCTGACGGGTATGCATGCCGGAGAGCTTTTGCTGGTGGCAGCAAGACCTGCGATGGGTAAGACGGCATTTGTGTTAAATATCGCACACCATCTGGCAGTCATGAAGCACATTCCGGTTGGATTCTTCTCGTTGGAGATGAGCAAGGAACAGCTGGCAAGCCGTATTCTGGCAGTCGATGCAATGGTCGATTCCAAGAGTATGAAGGTTGGCGATCTGTCAGATGATGACTGGGACAAGGTGATTGAGAGTACGGAGGCAGTTGCCAATTCGCCGTTATATATAGAGGAAAATTCATCGGTTACAATCTCAGAGCTTCGTTCAATCGCAAGAAAATGGAAGCAGAATTACGGAGTGCAGGTTATCATGATCGACTACCTGCAGTTGATGAGTCCAAGCCGTGCGGTGGAAAGCCGGCAGCAGTTCATCGCGGAGGTTTCCCGTGCGTTAAAGAACTTAGCCAAGGAATTAAAGATTCCGATTATTGCATTGTCGCAGCTTTCCCGTGCGGTAGATGCAAGACCGGACCACAAGCCGGTGCTTTCGGATTTGCGAGAGTCCGGATCCATTGAGCAGGATGCCGATGTGGTTATGTTTATTTATCGAGACGAATATTACAATCCAGAGACAACGACAAAGCCGCAGACCGCGGAGATTATCATTGCCAAGCAGCGTAGTGGTGAGACGGGCAGCGTTGATCTTCGCTGGATTGGAAAATATACGAAGTTTGCAGATCCGGAGAAGCACTATAAAGGGTAATCTGTGGCGAGAAGCAGGGAGGCAAAAAACAGATGGGGAATCGATATAAGAGAATGGTAACACTAGGCATGATCAGTTTCACGGCGCTTCTGGCGTGGGGATACTGCATGCTTGCATATCGTTCACAGGTGGTCTATGTTGCGGTAATTTCGCTTGTGCTGGTAGGCAGCATTTATGCGTTGCTTCTGTCCGTTGTCGACATCAAGGTGGCGAAGGAACAGGCGATGCAGGAATATGTGACAAAGACCTTGCAGGAATATACGAAAAAAGAGGATACAGATATCCTGAATGATATGGAACGTCTGGCAAAGGCTTCCTATGTGCAGCAGAGAAAGACAAACACCTATCTGTCCGCCCAGGCAGAGCAGTTGGATGAGACGTTGAAAAAGACGATCAAAATTCTGATCAACTACGACCGGAAGAAGGAAGAGGAAGCAGCACAGCAGGCGGAGCAGATGCAGAAGGAACTGGAAATGCAGGCGGCGTTGCAGGCACAGAAGGAGCCGGATCATACTGCGCTGGTGTTGGAAGAGTTTGGCAAGCTGGCAGGCGATGTACAGGCAGTGGTCGCCCAGTTACAGCAGGTGACGACACAGCTTACCGCATTGCGTGAGGCAGTGGATGCCATCGAGATGCCGAAATATGCGGAAGCAGCACCGGTAGAAGCTGCATCGACAGCAGTTGACGCTGATGTGGAGGAACGAGTGCCGGAAGATGAGCAGTCAACGGATGCCTCGCAAACAGTAGAAGCGGGAAATATCGTAGAAGCTGTCGAGCCGGAAGTGGCATCGATTGTTGAGAATGATATAACCGAAGATGCACAGTCAGAAATAGCAGATTCTGTTCCGCAGACAACAGACACAATCACAGATGATTCTCTGACTCAGACAGATGATACACCAGCAGAGGTTGAGGCAGCATCAACGGATGAACCGGAAGTGGTTGCAGAAGAAGCCGCACCAACAGAAGAACCAGAGCATGTATTCAATACAGAGGACTTCTTCTCCCGGTTTGGTGGCAGCGCAGATAAGGAATTAAAGGAAGAGGCAGAATTCAAAGAGGAAGCTGCCAATACAGGCATGTTAGATCAGAGTATGATCGATGCCCTGCTTGGCAATCTGCAGGCAGATAAGCAGGTTAAGGATGTGAAGAATGCAGATGTGATTCCATTTCCGCAACAGGAACAGGCAGATTTATCCGCAGAAGAGGCACATGCAGAGGAAGTTGCAGAAGCCGTACATGAGGCAGAACAGGACATCACAGATACAACGATGAATGTGGATGCAGAGCCAGCACCGACAATGCCGGTGGACGATAATCCAAACCGGACACTGTCTCCGGAGGAGATTGCGGCGTTATTTGCATCCATGCAGTAACAAATAGAGAATGAATGATTGCAAAAGTATGAGGGGTGGATACTTTTGCAATTCTTTTTATTATGTAGGAGGGCGTTAGATGGAGAGAACAAAAGCAATCGTTAAATTCTTCTCACAGGAACCGATCGAGAATGTGATGGTGATGATGAAATACATGCCGGAACGCATGATTTTTCTCGGACACAAAGATAACATGATCACGAAGCAGATCCGGGATATTGAACAGTTTCGCGACCACAAATGTCCGGATGTGGAGTTAGAATTTTTGGAGGTTCCAAAGGATGATCTGAATAGTATCATTGGAACTTTGGCGGGTATTATCCGGGAATATCCGGGAATCCGTTTTGCCTTGACGGGAGGCAGTGAGATGCTTCTGATCGCGCTTGGATGTATTTCCGCGCGGATGGAAGTCAGCAAGCTGCGTATCGATCCATTTACTGGAAAGGAAATTGATATCCGTGGTTCGAAGGTAATTACATCGGATTACCATTTTAATATCAGCATTGCGGAAGATATCATACTGCATGGCGGTCTGCTCACGAAGGAGACGGGTAGTATCTCCGAGTGGAAATTCACAGACCAGTTTCGGGAGGATATCCGTATTATGTGGGATCTGTGCCGCAGATACCGGGGAGACTGGAACAAGCATTGTGGTGTGATTGATGAGCTTCGTAAGAATACGCCAAATCAGCGGGAGGGCTGGAGCGAGTTGTATATCAACCAGCTAGGAGATGCCATCCGCCTGTTGAGGGATCTGTATGAGATTGGCATGATCAAGGATTATGAGGAACATGGAAAGAAAGTGATGTTCCGGTTCAAGAATAATCAGATTAAGAAGATTATCGCGAAGGCAGGAAACATGTTGGAGCTACATGTCTATGAGGTAGCGACGCGGGAAAGGTATCTGTTCTCAGATGCGGTGATTGGTGCGCATATTGACTGGGATGGTGAAGTGCACGACACGATGAGCCCCGGTTATGATACGATGAATGAGATCGATGTGATCCTGATGAAACAGGTATGCCCAATTTTTATCTCCTGCAAGAGTGGCAAGGCTGGTGGCAGTGCGCTGCATGAGCTGGAGACAGTATCACGAAAGTTTGGAGGGAAATATGCCAGAAAGGCGCTTGTCCTAGCGCGTGCCTGTGACAACACAACCGGCACGATGTTTTTCAAGCAGCGTGCGAGGGATATGCATATCTGGATTATCGATGATGTATTTCGGATGAGTGATGAACAGCTGCTTAATAAATTAAAGAGGATATAAGTTAATAATGGAGACTACATAAATCTGTGAAACTTTTGTGAACCGATTTATGTAACCCCGCATTCCTGCGTGCTTTTTGTAAATGTTCCAATATTACACTTTACAATGTATGAACCTGCGTGTTATGGTTTTGGTGTCGACAATATTAGATGTATGAACCATTCCCCGGGGCGATACAGGAGGAGTTGTATGGCCGAGATGAACAAACAGATGGAAGCTGGAAATGTGCAGTTAGCATGGCATCGGACGCAGGAAGAGTATTTGGCACGGATTGATAAACTGAGATTGATAGATGATGATTTTTTCTCGGAAGCATTGGACGGGAAGATCGAGGCGGTTGAGTATATTTTACAGACTGTGTTGGAACGGAATGACATTGTGGTGTTAGAGACAAAGGCACAGGTAGAATATAAGAGCGCTACGAAACGGTCGATTTGCTTAGATATAAAGGCAATTGATCTGAATCAGGAACATTTTGATGTGGAAATACAGAGAGACGAGGATGGCGCAGGTGCCAGACGTGCACGCTTTCATGGAAGTATGATAGATCGTGATCTGCTGGGCAAGGGAAAGGATTTTGATGAGTTGCCAGAATCATTTGTTATATTTATCACAGAGAATGATAAGTATGTGCGAGGTGTACCGATCTATCACATAGAGCGTAGAATAGAGGAACATGATAATGCGTTATTTGGAGATGGGCTGCATATCCTATATGTGAATGGCGAATATCAGGATGTGGAGACCCCGGTTGGACGGCTGATGCATGATTTTTATTGTACAAAATCAGAAGATATGTATAGCAAAGTGTTAGCAGATGAAGTAAAATATTTAAAAGAAACGGAAGGAGGCAGAGATCGTATGTGCAGAGTGTTAGATGAGATGTGCGAAGAAGTAGCAGAGGAGACAGCAAAAGATACAGCAAGGATGCTTTTGACATTAAATAAGCTGTCGCACGAGGAAATATCCAGAAGTACAGGGCTGTCGCTAGAAGTTGTGGAGGAGCTGGCGACGCAGAAGACGGCGTAGGAAATACTATTGGTATATGACTAAATAATTAGAACCACCGGCTAAGCCGATGGTTCTAATTATTATAAAAACAAATATATAAATCAAAATGGGTGATGATAAAATTACATCTTCAACAGGTTATCATTATCAAAGTAATCAATCTTCATAGAGCGGCGGACATCTTCGAGTGTCTTGCTTGCTGTCTCTCTGGCTCTCTTGCTGCCAGCTTTCAGGATGTCATAGACATCTGGAAGCTTCTGCTCCCACATCTTACGACGCTCGCGGATCGGAGCAAGCTCTGCCTGAAGTACATTGTTCAGGAACTTCTTCACTTTCACATCGCCAAGACCACCACGTGTGTAATGCTCCTTCAGCTCGTCCATACCGGAATACTCTGGAAGGAACTCTGCGAAATACTCTGGCTTGCTGAATGCATCGAGGTAGATAAATACCGGATTGCCTTCAACCTGTCCCGGATCTTCGACACGTAGATGGTTCGGATCGGTGAACATCGACATAACCTTCTTCTTGATATCCTCAGGCTCCTCTGCAAGATAGATGCAGTTGCCAAGAGACTTACTCATCTTTGCCTTACCATCGATACCTGGCAGACGCAGACATGCGCTGTTTTCCGGAAGTACGATCTTTGGATCAGTCAGTGTCTCGCCGTATACCGTATTGAATTTGTGTACGATTTCCTTACACTGCTCGATCATTGGCATCTGATCTTCACCAACCGGTACGTGGGTTGCACGGAATGCTGTGATATCGGCTGCCTGGCTGATCGGATAGCAGAAGAAACCAACCGGGATGCTTGCCTCGAAGTTACGCATCTGAATCTCTGCCTTTACAGTCGGGTTACGCTGTACACGGGAAACAGTAACAAGGTTCATATAATAGAATGTAAGCTCGGTCAGTTCCGGAATCATAGACTGGATGAAGATCGTTGCTTTCTCCGGATCAAGTCCGCATGCGAGGTAATCAAGTGCAACCTGCATGATGTTCTGACGTACCTTCTCCGGGTGCTCTGCGTTATCTGTGAGTGCCTGTGCGTCCGCGATCATGATGTAGATCTCATCATAGACACCAGAATTCTGAAGTTTAACACGCTCTTTCAAAGAGCCTACATAATGTCCAACATGCAAACGTCCTGTAGGACGATCGCCGGTTAAAATAATCTGTTTCATAGTAGAAGTCCTCTCTTATAAAATATCACACTTTATAGAATACTCATTTTGCGTTGGTAGGTCAAGCAAAATTGCGAAAAAGGAGCAGGAATCTTACTTGCCTGCCACATATAAAACAGGTATAATAAAAAAATGTGTACGGATAAACAAATGATGCGAATGACAGGGGGTAGCAATGGCAACCATCAGTTTATGTATGATCGTGAAAAATGAAGAGCAGGTTCTGGCACGGTGTCTGGACAGTGTCGCAGACCTGATGGACGAGATCATCATTGTGGATACAGGCTCTACCGACCGCACGAAGGAGATTGCGGCACGCTATACCGATCAGATCTATGATTTTACATGGATTGGTGATTTCTCGGCGGCACGGAATTTCTCATTCTCCAAGGCGACGATGGAATACATCTATGCGCCGGATGCGGACGAGGTGCTTGATGCGGAGAACCGGGTGCGTTTTCGGGAGCTGAAGAACTGCCTGCTCCCGGAGATTGAGATCGTGCAGATGTGGTACGTGACAGAAGCGTTCAATACAGTTATGAATGTGAAACGGGAGCTTCGCCCGAAGCTCTTTAAGCGTCTTCGGACGTTTACATGGATTGATCCGGTGCATGAGACGGTGCGGTTAGATCCGGTTGTGTTCGACAGTGATATTGAGATCCGGCACAAGCCGTTAGCGGTGCATGGAGGCAGGGATTTTGAGATCTGCGAACGGATGTATGCGCGGAACGGCGAGTTGTCGCCGAAGCTTCGGAAGATGTATGCGAAGGAATTGTTAAAATGTGGCGAATTGACAGATTTTGAACGGGCGTGCGGATTCTTCACCGGAGAGTGGGAGAAAGATCCGATGGCGGAAGCTGGCAGGGAGGCTGCCTGCGTACTGGCACATCTGGCAAGACTGCAGAGAAACGGTGCGGAGCTTATGAAATATGCGCTCCGGGATATGTTAGATACGCCGTGTGCGGAGATCTGCTATGAGCTTGGCTGTTATTATAAAGATAGCATGGATTATGATGAGGCGATCGTCTGGTATCAGAATGCCGTTTCCGAGACGGAATGCATTCTGGACGTAGAGGCAGGTGGAAGGAAGAGTCTGCAGGGAATCGTAGATTGTTATGAGGCGTTGCTTGCGCCAGAGAAAAAGTCGGCACAGCCAAATGAGATTGTGGAAGTGTATGAGCAGCAGCTTGCGACGTACCGGGATGCACTTGCAAACTGGCAGCTGCCGGAGCAGTAACAGGGAGGATAAAAAGAAGCGGGTATGCCAATGATATGTACCCGCTTTTTCTGTGCAATCGTCTGTATAATACATAATACATTATGCCTGAATGATCGTATTGATGATTCCGACAGTATCTGCAAAGATCTGCTTCATCTGCGCCAGATGGTCGCGCCCGGTCTCGGTAATATGATAGTAGACACGCTTGGACTTCGGCGTTTTCTGTACTGTTTCCATCGTAACATCGCCCTGCTCCTTCAACCGTCCAAGTACGGGATACATAGACGCTTCCATAAGGGAGAACTGTCCATTGCTGCGCTTTTTAATTTCCTGTGCCAACTGGTAGCCATACATCGGTTCCTCGCATAACAGCGAGAGAAGGATGATTTCTACTGAGGCTCGTTTGAGGTTTGTAATAATCGTCTGCATATTCGCCCTGCCTTATTCCTGAATTGTCCGCGATTCAATGATCACAGGTTCTTGGATTACAACGGTGTAACGTGATTTGATCAGTTTGCTTGAGATCATATAACCGGCACAGCCAACTACAAAGGAGATCATAACCGCGGCGGCAATGATGATGCCGCGCACCTTCTTCATGGTATGGATGTTCTGGTAAAGTTCTTCCGCAGAGAGCATTTCCGCGTAAGATTTCGTCTGCTCTGCCGGAGTTCCGAGCATCTCTGTCAATGCTTCATAGGTAATATCCGGCTGTTCTGCTTCGATTGCGTGCAGGGTTTCCGATAACTCTGCAAGATATAATTTCTTTTCTGCGTAACATAAAGGCATCTCATGCTTTGCCTTGCGGTAATATTTTCTAATTGAGGAAGTCATATACCCATCTCCTTTTATCTGCTGTAAATCGTATCCGTATTTTTGCCGGAAACTGCCTCTGGCTCATCTACAATCACGGTGGTGATTGTGACAGTCGTTCGTGTGTTGTCATGGATTGATTTGACCGAGGAGATAATTTTTGCTGTCCATGTGATCAGCAAAGCTCCTGCGACAAGAATGGTGCACAACCGGATACGGCGTTCACGCTGGATGCTTGCGTTCCGTTCTTCGACAGACAGTGTATTTGCAAAGTCGAGTGCCTGTTGTTCAGGCGTACCGAGCAATTCAATAAGTTCCTCGTAGGAGGAAATCTCAGGATGCTCCGCGTAGACCGCCTGCATGGTGTCTTTCAGTTCAGCCAGAAAATGCTGTTTTTCCCTGTGGAAAAGCGGACAGCTATGTTTTGCCCGACGGTAATATTTCTTCGATATCTGATTGAAGTTTGTCATTTGTATTCAGTCCTTTATCTTTGGTCAGTTTTATGAGAACATCTTGATTCTACGCACATGTCTCTCATCGTTTGAGAATGGTGTATCCACGAATTTGTCCACGATCATAAGTGCAAGACCAGGTCCGATCGTACGTGCGCCCATGCAGAGAACATTGGCGTTGTTGTGCTCGCGGGTTGCCTGTGCAGAGAAACAGTCACTGCAGAGTGCGGCGCGGACACCTTCGACCTTATTTGCAACCATGCTCATACCGATACCGGTACCGCAGATGAGAATACCCAGATCCTGCTTGCCAGCGGCGATCACCTCAGCAACAGCCTTTCCATAGATTGGATAGTCACAGGATGCTGTGCTGTCACAGCCGTAATCTGTCACTTCAAATCCGCGATCCTTCAAATGCTTGATAACCTCCAGCTTGAGTTCATATCCGCCGTGGTCACTTCCAATTGCGATTGTCATATCTTAAATCCTCCTGTAATTTTTTGAAATACATGCAAACCATATATAAATATTAGAATGTACATAATTACAAATTCTACGCAGACGCGCTTCCGCTCAGCTCATCACGCAACGGTACTAAATTCGCGACAAAATCAGTCGCTGATTAAGTGCCAGCGTGCTTCAATGGTCTGCTTTAGAATTGTAATTATGTACATCATACATATTAATGTGGCTTGCATGTATGATCTCTACACGGTGATAACTCTGTGTCCCGCCGCCTTCAGCAGCCGGTTCATGATGGCACCACCGAGTTCGTTCTGGTCAAATGCTTCGCTGTACATATATTCCATCTGCTCACTGTCACATTCACGCAGGGCGGCATAAAGCCGTGCGGAGATCGTCTGTCCCTTGTTTCCCTCGCCGACGATCAGTACATGCAAATAGTTCTTATATAAGGATGCATGCTCCTTAGTTGTGAGAATCGCAACCTTGTAGCCCTGTGCTTCCTTTTCGTTTACAAGTGCCTTGATCTTCTCCGCTACGCGCAATGTTTCTGCTTCGGTCGCGTTGTAAGAGACCTTGACACCGGAATGCAGGCTTGCCCGGTTTGCCGATTCGTCTGCGGCAGCTTCCACGATACTGAGCGTTCCGTGTGGCGCGTAGTGCGTATATTTCATGCCGGGTGCTTTCGGACGAAGATTCGGATCCGGCTCGATAATAGCCGGATCAATCGTCACGTCGCCGATGATCTCGGAGAGCATCGCCTTCGTGATAAAGCCCGGTCGAAGAATCGTTGGGATCGTGCCTGTCATATCGACGATCGTCGACTCAATTCCGATTCCGACGGCACCACCATCTAATATCATCTCGATGCGGCCGTCCATGTCCTCCCATACATGCTGTGCGGTCGTCGGTGATGGTCTGCCGGAAGTGTTTGCAGATGGGGCTGCGATGGAGACACCACTTGTGCGTATCAGCTCCTGTGCGATCGGATGAGATGGCATCCGGATTGCAACGGTCGGCAGTCCGCCGGTCGTTCCGTCTGGGACGATGGCAAGCTTCGGAAAGATGATCGTCAGTGGTCCCGGCCAGAAAGCTTCCATCAGCATGTGTGCTTTCTTCACCATGTCCGGGTGCGCCCGGTTCATCGTTTCCAGATCTGCCAGCTTCTCTACCGCATCGGTGTCTGCGATGTGGACGATCAGCGGATTATCGCTGGGACGTCCCTTGGCAGCATAGATCTTTGCGGCAGCATCTGCATTTAATGCGTCAGCACCTAATCCGTAGACGGTCTCCGTCGGAAATGCGACCAAGCCGCCGTCCTGCAGGATTTTCGATGCCTCTGCAATTGCTTCTTTGTTATTTCCATTTAATAGTTTCGTTTCCATGCCGCTATTTTACATCAATCGTTAGGGAATGACAACCTTTTCGCGAAAAATACAATTCTAAAATACTGTTCAATTCGGTGTATAAATGATTGAAAAAAAAGGAAAAATCTTATATAATAAACTTTGTGTATATCTGATTGTATTGGAAGGGTTTTCATGAACAACAAAGAAAGAAGCCAGGTCTTAAAGATGCTGTATCTCATCACGCAGATTGGGTTTACGATGGTGGTTACGATCTTTATAAGCATGGGCATCGCATATTTGATAAAGCGTATATTTGGGAAGGATTTTATGGTATGGTTTATCGTGATCGGTGTGCTGGCGGGTTTTCGTTCCGTGTATATTCTTATACGGAAATTCCTGAATGATTCGGATAATAAACACAAGTAAGTGGAGGCAAAAAGACAGGCATAGCATGGCAGAGGTTCACAGAATATTGAAGGAAATGTATATCGGCATGGCTGTCTGTATGATCGTCTTTCTGGCGGTCGGTGCATTTTTTATGCGTCCATATTATATCTTTGCACTTGCACTGCTCGTCGGCAATCTCGGCGGGGCACTGCGCATTTATCATATCTATGATGTGCTCGATCAGGCACTCGATATGGGCGAGGCAGGCGCGAAGAAAAAGGTGATCGTGAACAGTCTGCTGCGGATGATCGTGACACTTGCTTTATTGGTAGGTTCCATTTTTCTTGGAATCCAGGCGTTTACCGGCGTGGCACTTGGCATGGTCGAAACGAAGATTTGTGCCTATCTGCAGCCACAGATGCGGAAATGGTTGATTCGCCTTGGGCTTGAAGAACCTGAGGAAGAACATAAAGACAAAAATTAAAAAAGGAGGAAAAGCGTATGAGGAGTGGGTTTGCCACAGGAATACAGCTGATCAGTAACAGCTCGGAAGATGTAGATTTCTATATCCACGAACTGTATCCGGTTCATTTCTTTGGCACGACGGTATATATTACCACCACCCATGTCTGCACCTTCATTGTACTGCTGGTGATTGCGATTTTAGCGATCTGTGCCAGAAGAAGTGTGCTGAAGACGCGGGATAACCCAAGTAAATTCGCTACTGGAGTCGAGCTTGTTATCGAATCACTGATCAAGTTCGTCAACAGCACGATGGGAAAAGAAGCTGGTAAGCATTATATCAATTACATCGGAACCTTGTTCATATTTGTACTTTTTTCGAACATTTCCGGCTTATTTATGCTTCGACCGCCGACCGCGGATTACGGAACGACGCTCTGTATTGCTCTCGTATCATTTATCATGATACAGTATGCATCCATTCGTTACCAGAAATGGGGCGCATTTAAGAGTCTGTTCGATCCGATATTCCTGTTCTTCCCGATCAACGTGATCAGTGAGTTTGCCACACCGGTATCACTGTCGCTGCGTTTGTTCGGTAATATTCTGGCAGGAACCGTTATGATGGCACTTTACTACGGCATGCTGCCGATGTTTGTAAAGATTGGTATTCCATCGGCACTGCATGTGTACTTCGATTTGTTCTCAGGTGTGATCCAGGCATATGTATTCTGTATGCTCACGATGACATTTGTAGCAAATAAGCGAAATGTAGAAGGGTAATAACATTTAAATATCAAGAATTGGAGGAATTATTTCATGAATACTATTACAGGTGAAACAATTATCAACGCTGCATCCGCAATCGGTGCAGGTATTGCAGTTTGTTCCGGTATCGGTCCTGGTATTGGTCAGGGTATCGCTGCCGGTTATGGTGCTTCCGCAGTTGGACGTAACCCAGGCGCAAAGGGTGACATCATGTCAACGATGCTTCTTGGACAGGCGGTAGCCGAGACAACCGGTTTGTATGGTCTGGTTGTATCACTTCTTCTGATGTTCGTTAAGCCTTTCAAGTAAGAACAAAATTAGGAGGAGTAAAATATGGCAGGAATTGCAAATATCGCGCTTCTGTCAGAGGAGACAGGCCGTATCTTCGGTCTGGATGCGCAGCTTCTGTTCGATATACTGATACAGGGACTTGCGGTATTTCTGCTCTTCATCTTTCTGACTTATGTGCTGATCAATCCGGTGCGCAAGGTACTCGAGGACAGACAGAACAAGATCAGGGATGACCTTTCCCATGCGGCGACAGACCGCGAGGAGGCAGAGAAGCTTCGTGCAGAGTATGATGAGAAGATCAAAAATGCGAACAGCGAAGCGGGTGAGATCCTTTCTTCCGCAAGAAAACGTGCGGTGAAGAATGAGGAAAACATCATTGCCGGGGCGAAGGAAGAGGCAGGACGCATTATCGACAGAGCAAACAGTGAAGCTCAGCTTGAAAAAGAACGTGTGAAGGATGAGGTGAAACAGGAGATCATCGGCGTGGCAACCGCGATGGCAGGAAAGTTCGTTGCATCCTCTCTCGACGAGAGCACACAGGCTTCTCTGATTGATGAGACGCTGAAAGAGATGGGTGATGATACATGGCGAAACAAGTAGAAACAACCTATGGAGATGCACTTTTGGAACTTGCCTTGGAAGAAGGCAGTCTGAATCTGCTCTACGAAGAAGCGCAGGCTCTTGTGACAGTGTTACAGGAAAACGAAGAATTGCTCCGCATTCTCAAGCATCCGCAGATTGATAAGGACGAGAAGCGGAAGATAGTGGATAACATTTTCAAAGGACGCGTATCAAAGGATATGGTCGGATTGTTCGGCATCATGGTTGAGAAAGACCATGGCAGCAAGATTGTAGATGTGCTTCGCTATTTTATCAGACAGGTAAAACGAGAAAAAAATATAGGAGTTGCAAGTGTGACAAGTGCGGTTGCACTTACCGGTGCACAGAAGGCATCGATCGAGAAGCGTCTGCTTGAGACGACAGATTTCGCTTCGATGGAAGTAACCTATACGGTAGATGCATCCATCATCGGCGGGCTTGTGATCCGAATTGACGACAGAGTGGTTGACAGCAGTATCAAAACCAAGATTGAGACGATGTCAAAGGCACTCGCACAATCATAAGAAGGAGGTGTTCGTGTTCCATGAATTTAAAACCGGAAGAGATTAGTTCCGTAATCAAAGAACAGATTAAGAACTATGAGACAAAACTGGAAACATCCAACATTGGAACGGTTATCCAGGTAGCGGACGGAATTGCACGTATTCACGGTCTTGAGAATGCGATGCAGGGCGAACTTCTGGAATTCCCAGGTGAGGTATACGGCATGGTTATGAACCTGGAAGAAGACAATGTAGGTTCGGTTCTTCTCGGTGATCATAGAAATATCAGCGAGGGAGATATAGTGAAAACAACGGGACGCGTGGTGGAAGTGCCTGTTGGCGACGCGATGCTTGGTCGTGTCGTAAATGCGCTCGGTCAGCCAATTGATGGCAAAGGACCAATCGCAACCACGAAGTCAAGACAGATCGAGAGAGTAGCATCTGGTGTTATCTCCCGTAAGTCTGTAGATACTCCGCTTCAGACAGGTATCAAGGCAATCGACGCCATGGTTCCGATCGGAAGAGGACAGCGTGAGCTGATCATCGGCGATAGACAGACCGGTAAGACAGCGATCGCGATCGATACGATCATCAATCAGAAGGGGCAGGGCGTAAACTGTGTCTACGTTGCAATCGGTCAGAAGGCATCGACCGTAGCGAATATCGTAAAGACATTGACAGAGTACGGCGCAATGGCATATACAACGGTCGTTGCAAGTACCGCCAGTGATCTGGCTCCATTACAGTACATTGCACCATACGCCGGATGTGCGATCGGTGAGGAATGGATGGAAGAAGGAAAGGATGTATTGGTTGTATATGACGATCTGTCAAAGCATGCAACTGCTTATCGTACACTCTCCTTGCTTCTCCGTAGACCACCAGGCCGAGAGGCTTATCCGGGTGATGTATTTTATCTGCATTCCAGACTCTTAGAGCGTGCAGCGAAGTTGTCGGATGAACTCGGTGGAGGATCGCTTACAGCCCTTCCAATCATCGAGACACAGGCAGGTGACGTATCTGCGTATATCCCGACAAACGTTATTTCTATCACAGACGGGCAGATCTATCTGGAGACAGAGATGTTCAACTCCGGTTTCCGTCCAGCCGTAAATGCAGGTCTTTCTGTATCGCGTGTTGGTGGTGCCGCACAGATCGGTGCCATGAAGAAGCTTGCTTCCCCAATTCGTGTGGAGTTAGCACAGTACCGTGAGCTTGCCGCATTCTCGCAGTTCGGTTCCGAGCTTGATGAGGATACGAGAAACCAGCTTGCACAGGGTGAAAGAATCAAGGAGATCTTAAAGCAGCCACAGTATAAGCCAATGCCGGTTGAAAAACAGGTCGTTATTATCTACGCTGCAACAAGAAAGTATCTGCTTGATATCGAAGTAGACCGGATTCTGGAATTTGAGAGTGGATTGTTCGAATACATTTCTACGAAATATCCGGAGATCTTCGACAAGATCCGCGAGGAGAAGAAGCTGTCCGACGAATTAGAGGACGCTTTGAAGAAGGCAATTACGGAATTCAAGGAAACATTCTAATTAGAGCGAGGAGGTTGATCTTTCTTGGCATCCATGAGAGACATTAAGAGACGCAAAGAAAGCGTCCAGAGCACGCAGCAGATCACCAAGGCGATGAAGCTTGTCTCTACAGTTAAGCTTCAGAAAGCCCGCGGGAGAGCTGAGAGCAACAAACCATATTTTAATATGCTCTATGATACGATATGTTCCATCCTTGCAATGACGAAAGAACCAAACCATAAATTCCTGAAGGAAAACGGCAGTGACAAGAAGGCAGTCATCGCGATCACATCGAACCGTGGACTTGCCGGTGGATACAACAACAATGTTGTAAAGGAGATCGTCGCAACCGGATTTTCGAAGGAGGATACCTATATCTATGGTATCGGAAAAAAGGGTATTGAGGGCTTGACCAGAAAAGGTTACAGCATATATCAGGATGAATCAGAGACCATCAATGCACCATTGTTCGACGATGCGACCAAGCTTACGAAGCAGGTTTTGACACAGTATTCCAAGGGCGAGATTGGTGAGGTGTACATTGCATATACGAATTTCAAGAATACCGTGACACAGGAAGCAAAGTTGATGAAACTGCTTCCAATCCGGGAGGAGGACTTCATCCAACAGGCGAAGCCAATCAGTGACGATAAGCTGCTGATGAATTTCGAACCATCGGAGGAAGAAGTCTTAGACCAGATCGTGCCGAAATACATGTCCAACATTATTTACGGTGCGCTGTTAGAGGCGGTAGCCAGTGAGAATGGTGCGAGAATGCAGGCGATGGATTCCGCGACAAGCAATGCGGAGGATATGATCGGAAGCCTGTCACTTAAGTACAATAGAGCAAGACAGAGTGCAATCACGCAGGAGCTTACGGAGATTATTGCCGGAGCTGATGCAATAAGTTAAAGGAGATTAAGGAAATGGCAGATACAAATGTAGGTAAGGTTACCCAGATTGTCGGTGCCGTTATCGATGCGAAGTTTAACGAAGGTAAACTTCCTGAGATTCACGATGCGATAACGATTGCCACAAAGAGCGGTGACACACTGTACGCCGAAGTATCCCAGCACTTAGGGGATGACACCGTTCGTTGTATCGCGATGGGACCGACAGATGGTCTTGTGCGTGGTATGGAAGCGGTTGGTACCGGCGCGCCGATTACTGTACCTGTCGGTGAAGCAACACTGGGACGTATGTTCAACGTGTTGGGACAGCCGATTGACAATAAACCGGCTCCAAAGGTAGATACTTACCTTCCAATCCATAGAAAAGCACCAGAGTTTTCAGAGCAGTCAACCGAGACAGAGATTCTGGAAACCGGTATCAAGGTCGTTGACTTGCTTTGCCCTTATCAGAAGGGTGGTAAGATCGGTCTGTTCGGTGGTGCCGGTGTTGGTAAGACAGTATTGATTCAGGAGCTTATCACAAATATCGCGACAGAGCATGGTGGATATTCCGTATTTACCGGTGTTGGAGAGCGAACAAGAGAAGGAAATGACCTGTATTATGAGATGATCGAATCCGGCGTTATCGAGAAGACAACGATGGTATTTGGTCAGATGAATGAACCACCAGGAGCAAGAATGCGTGTTGGTCTGACCGGACTGACGATGGCAGAATATTTCCGTGATCAGGTTGGAAAGGATGTATTGTTGTTCATCGACAATATCTTCCGTTTTACACAGGCTGGTTCGGAGGTGTCCGCGCTGCTTGGACGTGTGCCTTCTGCCGTTGGTTATCAGCCAACCCTGCAGACAGAGATGGGTGCATTGCAGGAGCGTATCACTTCGACAAAGAATGGTTCTATCACATCGGTACAGGCAGTCTATGTGCCAGCCGATGACCTGACAGACCCTGCACCTGCAACTACATTCGCACACTTGGATGCGACAACGGTACTTTCCCGTTCCATCGTAGAGCTTGGTATCTATCCAGCGGTAGATCCTCTGGAGTCTACATCCAGAATCCTCGATCCAAGAGTGGTTGGTGAGGAGCATTACAAGGTGGCACGTGGTGTACAGGAGATCCTGCAGAAGTACAAGGAATTGCAGGATATCATCGCGATCCTTGGTATGGATGAGCTTTCCGAGGAGGATAAGATCGTCGTTGCCAGAGCAAGAAAGGTACAGAAGTTCCTGTCACAGCCATTCCATGTAGCAGAGCAGTTTACAGGACTTCCTGGTAAATACGTTCCACTGTCTGATACGATTCAGAGCTTTAAGGAGATTCTGGAAGGTAAGCATGACGATATTCCGGAGAGTTATTTCTTAAATGCCGGAAGTATCGACGACGTACTTGCGAAGTGCAAGAAGTAAGGAATCGATGTAGGATGATTATGATGCAGCCAGATGAGCGATTGTCTGGCTGCGGAAATAAATTAGGTGGTATACATGGCAGAAAATAAAATGATGGTTCGCGTGATCGCACCGGAACGTGTATTTTATGAAGGGGAAGCTTCTTTCCTTGAGTTTAATACGATTGAGGGCATCATCGGACTGTACCCAAAACATATACCTATGACTGTGGTTGTAGCACCGGGTGTCCTGAAGATTCGGGAAGATGGTGGAGATAAGGAAGCGGCATTGCATTCCGGATTTGCGGAGATTCTTGGCGATTCTGTTACAATTCTGGCAGAGTCGGTCGAATGGCCGGATGAAATTGACATTCATCGTGCCGAGGAAGCAAAGATTCGTGCGGAGCGCCGCATCCATGACAATTCACAGGATATCGACCGGGCGGAACTCGCACTGAAACGTGCGCTGCTTCGTTTGGAGATGACGAAGAAAGTGTAAGAACTTCAAAACGTGTTCTGTATTTTTGATTCGATATCATGCAGATGCAATGTATTGCAATTGCACGATAATCTATCAAAAATATGGAACACGTTTTTTTGCTCTTGACCTAATAGAAGAAATACTCCAACCGGAAGCTGAGAGGAAGCAAGCAGGTTGGGTGAAAATGTCCAAATCGGAGGAAATGCTCCAACCGGAAGCTGCGAGGAAGCAAGTAGGTTGGGTGAAAATGCCCAAACGGGAAGAAATGCCCCAACAGGAAGCTAACAAGACCTCAAGGTAAATGCTACGCAGATAATTGCGATGTCAATATGTAAAATAAGAGTTGGGACTATACAAATTCTAAAGCAGACCATTGGAGCATGCCGGCACTTAACGAATTGTGACAGCTGTTTTACGCTGGCACAATGAGTTTAGTACCGTTGCATGCGGAAGTGAGCGAAAGCGAGTCTGCGTAGAATTGTATCGTCCCAACTCTTTTGTAAACTATAAAATCGCAATTATCGTCCGTGAAGCATCAACTAAACTTATCCATAAACTTCCCGAACTTCTCGATCTTACTCATCGTATCATTCCGGGCAGCCGCGGAACCAGTATGTCCTTCGGAAGCTGTCTCGCTTGCATTCTGCGGACTGCTGACACCTGCGGAACCACCTGTTTCCAGCACTGGAGCAAGCCAGATCTTACCGGAACCACGGTATACATTCACCAGACCTTCGCCGGATACGGCAGAACCCATCAGCGATTTGGAAGACTTCTCAACCGTGAATTCAAGGGAAGTCGACCATGCGATTGCCATATTTCCATCAATCTTCATCGTATCGTTGTCGAGTACAACCTCGATGATCTCATTTCTTGGAACGATACTTTCCAAAGCACAGATACCTGTACCATTTAGATTTAAGTTGAACAGCCCTTCTCTGCCGAATACAGCCGAAGAAACATTGCTTCTTGCAACGATCTTCTGTGTTACCGTGTTGTCACAGGCGAGGAATAATCCATCATCTAAGACAACGCTGCCACCCCATTCCTGCAGATTCGTGAGCAGGATGTGACGGTAGGTTGGCTCCAACATAACCTGACCATAACCGGTGTAGATTGGCTTGGCAATCGTCTCTTTCGTGACAGCAGCTTTTGCCATGCCACTTAAGAAACCACCGACACCTTTGACGCCGCTTTCCATCTGCACCTGACCGGACATCCACTGCATCGCACCTGCCTGGATGGTGTAGCCATTTCCGTTCAGATTAAGCAGAAGCTGACGCTTGTTCACATTCATGCGGGACATGTAGTACTGCAGCTTCGATGTAGATGGGCTGACACTCATATCCTGTACATATTCCAATACCTGCATGCCGCCTAAGGCGGAGGTAACCTGCACGTTTGAGTTATTTAATAAGCTTTGACTTACCATATATGTACCCTCCCCCCTTATGCGGTTGGTGCCATCAGGATGGAACCGGTACCACGGTATACATTGACCAGACCTTCGCCGGATACTGCCGAACCGATCAGTGTCTTGGAAGAACGCTCTACGGTGAAGTCCAGACTGCCGGACCATGCGATTGCCATGTTTCCGTCAATCTTTACCTCGTCATTCTGCAGATTGAACATAATAAGCTCCTGCTGTGGAACCGGGCTTTCCAGAACGGCGATACCCTGTCCGGAAAGGCTCAGGTTGAATAAGCCTTCTCCGCCGAGAGCGGCAGAGGAAAGTGTCTTACGGCTGACAACCTTGTGCTGCAATGTGCTGTCGCAGGCAAGGAATAATCCATCCTCGAGTACGATCTGCCCCCACTGTGCAACATCGACAAGCAGGATGTGCTTGTAGGTTGGTTCTAACATGACATAGCCCTGCCCGGTGTATTCCGGCTTGGACATTGTCTCGCCTGTCACGGCTGCGCCGATTGCTTTGCCGAGGAAATTGCCGACACTCACGCCAGACTGCATGGATACATTTCCGAGCATCCACTGCATGGCTCCTGCCTGTAATTTGCAGGATGTGTTGTTCAACTCGACTAAGACCTGACGTCGGCGTACATTCATCTCTGCAGAAAAATATGCCGTTTCTGCATTGTACGGAGAAACTGACAGATCCTTCTGGTGCTCGAAGACACGGAACTGTCCAAGCTGGTTGATGCACTGCATGTTCGCGTTGTTGAAAAGATTGTTGATACTAAACATAAATACCTCCCCTTATCCGGTCGTATAGATTTGCGGTTCGCACAAGACCGGTTATTCTTATGATTGTTCGGAATCCGCTGCCGCCTTCGACAGTGAAAATGTAAATTCGCTTCCGACGCCCTCGGTGCTGACGACATTGATATTCTCATTGTGTGCTTTGATGATTTCCTTGGTAATCGCAAGTCCGAGACCGGTGCCCTGCTTGTCTTTGCCACGTGAGCGGTCTGCCTTGTAGAAACGTACCCAGACACGGTTCAGGGACTCTTTTGGAATGCCACAGCCCTCATCTTTTACAGATACAAAAATTTTATCATGTTTCTCTGTCAAAGTCACGTAAATCGACTTGCCATTTGGCGTGAATTTGATCGCATTGTCGAGCAGGTTGTAAATGACCTGTTCGATCTTCGTTTTGTCCGCATGGACAACGGAGTGTTCCGTATGGTTATTTAACCGGATCGCAATCTGTTTCTCGATGCAACGCCCTTCGAAGGAGTTGATCGCAGATAAGACAAGCTCGACAATATCGAAATCCTTGCATACGAGCCAGATACCGTAGGAATCGTAGTTATTTAGCTCCAGAAGACTGGAAGTAAGCTTCGTCAGCCGGTTTGTCTGCTGTACGACGATATCTAAGTAATGACTCTGCTTCTCCGGCGGGATCGTTCCATCCTGAATTGCCTCGATATAGCCTTTGATCGAGGTGAGCGGAGAACGGAAATCGTGCGAGATATTGGAAATAAATGCCTTTCGGTAATCATCCAGCTTTTCCAGTTCCGAAGCCATATATTCCAGCGTGGATGCAAGCTGGCCAATCTCGTCGTTGGAATGAATATCCATTGGCGTATCAAAGTTACCAGTGGAGTATTGTTCTGCTACAGAGTTGATCTTCCGGATCGGACGCATGACCTTGCTGGAAATGATACCAAGCAGGGCAAAGGAAATGATAATCATAAACAGATATGGTGCATAAATCAGTTTTACGATTTTTTCCTGAATATTCCGCAGCTGTTCCACCGTGGAATGAATCAATAGCATACCGTTTGGCTGGTTGTTAATATGGATTGGAATGGCAACAGAAATAACATCACTTTTGAATGTATCATAAAAATTACCATTAAAAGATTGCGCGGTGTAGATATCAAAATCCGGGTCAATGAGAAATATATTTCTTGGGTTATCCGGATGTCCGTCTGCATTGGCAAATCCATAGATAATGCCTTTCTCGTCGGTAACCCAGATACTGGCGTTCAGTTTGTCGCTGTAATAGCGTAGACTTTCCTGCAATTCATCTTTGGTGTAAACGCCCTGAACATATCCTGCGACTGTCTGATCTGCAATCAAAAATGCTTCGTTTGTCAGTACTTTTGTTCGGTCATCGACAAGCATGCTTCGTGTAACATGGGATGCATATAGGACGATAAATCCAAAACAGACCGTGAAAATAACCAAAAAACTTATGAATATTTTATCAAACAGAGAGTGGCGTAATGTCATGTTACTTTACCTCGAATTTATAACCCTTGCCCCATACCGTAGAGATTGCCCAGTTGTGATTTTCGCTCAGTTTCTCACGCAGACGCTTGATATGTACGTCTACTGTTCGCGAGTCGCCAGCATATTCGTAGTCCCAGAGACGGTCAAGCAGCTGATCACGTGTAAATACCTGATTTGGACGTTTGGCAAGAAAATACAAAAGCTCCAGCTCCTTCGGAGGCATCTCTACCGATTCACCATCCAAAGTTACAGTGTAGTTGGTCATATTGATAAGCAAGCCGTCATATTCGACGAATTCACCCTGATGATCGGTAACTTCGGCGATGCTTACAGGTGCAGCAGTGGTTACCGCCGGGAACATAACGGTACGACGCAAAACCGCTTTGACTCTTGCAACCAGTTCGTTGGAATCAAACGGTTTGATCATATAGTCATCGGCACCAAGCTTTAAACCGAGTACCTTATCGAATACTTCTCCCTTTGCGGAAAGCATGATGATCGGTGTCTGGCGTGTCTTGCGGATTTCCGTGCAAACCTCATAGCCATCAATATCCGGGAGCATGATATCCAATAAGATCAAGTCAGGATTGAAGGTGGCTGCGAGTACAAGTGCGTCCTTGCCTGTGTATGCAATTTCGGTTGCAAAGCATTCCTTTAATAAATACAGTGAGATAAGCTCTGCGATATTTTCATCGTCATCGACGATCAGGATTCGTTGTTTCTCCATGTTCCCCTCCAATAAAAGTGTAATGTATGGTTGTAACTCGTCTACAATTCGACAATGGTAACGCCATATTCGCCCTCGCCAAATTCGCCGGAACGATAAGACTGCACCAGTGGATGTTTCTTTAAGTATTGCCAGATGCCTTTGCGCAGGGCACCGGTTCCCTTTCCGTGGATGATCGTGACACGGGAAATGTGTGCCAGAACTGCATCATCCAGATATTTGTCAATCTCATAACATGCTTCATCAACTGTTTTGCCCATGACGTTCAGTTCCGGAGAGAATGTCATAGATTTGCTGACGGATGTATGGTCTCCTCCCGCATGTTTGCCGCTGTATTTTTGCTTTGTGCCATTTACAGAGACCGTGCTCTCTGGGATAATCAGCAGATCGGAAATCGGCAGCATAGAGTTCAGGATACCCATCTGTACGCCTGCAATACCTTTGTTGTCTGGCAGTTTTGTGATTGTACCGCGTGTTCCCATGCTGAGTACCTGCACGGTATCCCCGATATGGAAATCAGATGCTTTATGGTTTGAGGTCTGTTTCTTTGTCTCGGATGCACCGGATTTCTCGTAATCTTTGATTTTGCTTCGAAGCTTGCTGCGCTGTTCTTCCATCGTGCGCATGTCGGCCTTGTGTGGGTTATTGCGCCATTTGTTGTAATCGCGGATTGTCTGATCCGCCACATCCTTGGCGTCATCGATTATGTCTCTGGCTTCTTCCCTTGCTTTTTTCAGAATCTCGGCTTTCTTCGTATCGAGATTTTCTTCCTTCTTCTGCAAGGATTCCTTCAGAGATTCAATTTCCTGTTTATATGCCTCGATTGCCTTTTCGTCCTCCTGCATGGATCGCTTGCTTGCTTCGAGATCCGCGAGCAGGGTTTCCATGTCGATCGCATCGCTGTCAATCTGATCCTTTGCGGAGTTGATGATATAATCTGGCAGACCAAGCTTGCTTGCGATGGCAAATGCGTTGGATTTACCCGGAATACCGATTGTCAGACGATAAGTCGGACGCAGAGTTGCCACATCAAATTCGCACGATGCATTTTCTACTCCATCGGTGGAAAGGGCGTAGGTTTTCAATTCGCTGTAATGTGTCGTTGCCATGCAGCGGGCCCCCATACTTTTCAGATAATTTAAGATGGAAACTGCCAGTGCCGCACCCTCGACCGGATCGGTTCCGCCGCCCGGCTCATCGAACAGGCATAGTGTGTTCGGGGTTGCGTGCTGCACGATATAGACAATGTTGCTCATGTGAGAGGAGAACGTCGACAGATTCTGCTCGATGCTCTGCTCATCACCGATATCTGCGAAGATATCGTCGAAGACAGCCAGGCGGGATTCCTCCATCGCCGGGATATGCAGACCTGCCTGTCCCATGAGAGAAAACAATCCCAGTGTCTTTAAGGAAACCGTTTTACCACCGGTATTCGGACCTGTGATAATGAGCAGGTTGTATGTCTCACCAAGCCGGATATCGACTGGCACAACCGTGTGCTTCTCCAGCAATGGATGACGTCCCTGCCGGATATCAATGATACCGTCGGTGTTAAAGATCGGTCTTGTGCTGTTTGTTGCGCGGGCGAATTTCGCCTTTGCAAATATAAAATCCAGATCGGTCAGTAATTCCAGATCGTAGGCGATGTCAGAGACATAAGTAGCTGCCTGCGCACTCAGGCTCTCCAGTATTTTCTCGATTTCTAATAATTCCTCGTTCGCAAGCTCCTTGATCTGGTTGTTCAGATTGACGACTGCCATTGGTTCGATGAAAAGCGTGGAGCCGGTCGAGGACTGATCGTGAATCATACCCGGGAATTTCGAACGGTATTCCTGCTTGACCGGAATACAGTATCTGCCGTTTCGCATGGTAATCAGAGAATCCTGCAACTGGTCACGGTTTGCGTCACTTTTGATGATCTTATCTAACTGCTGGTGCAGCTTGTCGTTGGTGAGACGGATTTCCCGGCGGATGTTCTTCAAACCGGAGCTTGCATCGTCCGCGTATTCATTTTCTGATAAGATACAGCGGTTGATCTCGGATGCGATGTGCTCTAATGGCAACAGCATGTTAAAGCGTTCGGTCAGAGAATCGAAGGTTGTCTGTGAAACAGGCTCCTGATTCCGGCTGGCGAGTGCTTCGGTCAGATCGGAACCGTCACCGTACTGTTTGGCTGCTTTTGCAACCTGTAAGACGGCTGCGATGTCCAGAAGTTCCTTAGAAGTAAGGGTACCCTGTACCTCCAGCCGTTTGATGGATGCACCGATATCGCATAACCCGGAAAAGTTAATATTTCCATGACGGTTCAGACGGTTCAGTGCATCGTTTGTCTCTTCCTGTAATTTTCGGATCTGTTCGATGTCACGCTGGGGTTTCATGCGGTCCACCCGGCGTTTTGCCATAGGGGAGGTCGCATATTCTGTCACCATAGATAGTATTTTATTAAACTCTAGTATGCGTAAGCTTCGTTTGTTCATGGTTTATTCCTTTTATAAAAGTATGTTAGGCTTGATTAGATGCTTTCTTTGCATTGATATGAAGCACCAAGCCGATAATGGCACCGACAAGCGCAACGATACCGCCAATCAGAAGCAGATAGAAACCAGCGCCATACTGAACCATAGAACCGTAATCGGAAAGTTCGCTTTTTGCGCTCATAGTTTCATAAATTGCAAAAATTCCCTGAATCAGGGTCAGGATAATATTCAATGTATTTACCCGCAGCATAGACAATGCAATGATCACGATTGCAGTGATCAAAAAGATGACGCCATCTTCGCCGTCCTTAAATAACGACATTGATTCACTGTATCCAAAAAGGGAAACAGACAGGAACGGAAGAAAGACGGAGATCAGACAGAGCAGGCTTCCGCCCATCACTGCAAAATGTCCGGCATTGAATTTCCGCTTGTACTTAGCACCTGCTGGGGCATAGGCAGCAGAATTTGCATATGGCATCTGGTTGTAATTTGCCTGAGGCTGCTGGTACTGCACCTGATCATAGTTTGCCTGAGGCTGTTGATACTGTGCCTGATTGAAGTTTGCCTGAGGCTGCTGGTACTGCGCCTGATTATAGTTTGCCTGAGGCTGCTGATGCTGTGCCTGATTGAAGTTTGCCTGAGGCTGCTGATGCTGTGCCTGATTGAAGTTTGTCTCAGGCTGTTGATATTGCATTTGGTTGAAATCTGCCGGTTGGGAGATCGATGCTCCGCAGGTAGGGCAGGTTGTTGTGCCGTCTGTAAGTGTTGCTCCACATGTTGGACAATTCATAGAATCACGCTCCTTAAAAATAGTATAAAATTAAGATAGCATATATTTAGAAGACTTACAAGAAATCGACCTGACTTTAGTACACATATTTACTAAAATCAAAGACAGATTGACGATTCAAAATAAGGACTTAGAGTTTATTGCTCAGCCCAAGTATATAGTCGGAGGAAACATGATACAATTTGCACAGGGATAGAAGATGGCGGATTGGCAATTCGTTGGCACCGCGCTCATAGCGCGCGTACATTGTCTGGGATGTGCCAAGATAGTTAGCGATATATTCCTGCGTGTAATCATGATCCTCTCTTTAATTTTTGATTCGTTCAATATATTTTTTATTTTCCATAGTTTCACCTTGTTTACACAATAGCATAGTAAAGAAATGTACTATCCCAATTAGTGAATATTTTTACTAATTATTGTACGCGGGGTGTGAAGAAATCATGTATATGGAGAGCAGAAGAGGAGGAAAAAGTATGAGAAGAACAAAGAGATTTGCAGGCTTTGCGCTGGCGGCGTGCATGGGCGTGAGTTTGCTGGTAAACGTTCCGGCAGGGACGGTATCGGCGGCTGAACCAGGAGAAGTGGTAACTGCGGAAGTGTCTGCAACGAAAACAGACGCAGAAGCTTTGGATGAGGCGCAGGAAGTTGTATATGATGAGAGCAAAGCGGATGCATATGGTTTTGTGTGGGATGGAACTACACTTGTGAAGTATGTTGGCAAAGGCGGAGATGTAAAGATACCGGAAGGATGTACCAGGATTGGAGCTGATGCATTTTCTGAATGTAGCGGTTTGACAAGTATTGTTGTATCTCCGGAGAACCCATATTATTCAAGCGAGGGAAACTGCAATGCAATCATTGAGACAGAAACGAATACATTGATTAGAGGATGTAAGAATACAAAGATTCCGTCGAGTGTAACGAGTATTAAAAGGAGTGCATTTTCTGACTGTAGCGGCTTGACAAGTATCAAGATCCCATCGAGCGTAACGAGTATTGGAATGTGGGCATTTGACGAATCCGGTCTGAAAACAATTTACGGCACATCAGGTTCTTATGCAGAGACATATGCAAAGAATCAGCATTATGAATTTATAGATCCTGCAAATCCAGTAGTGATACCGGATGTCACCACCTCTTACCGTACCCACGTCCAGTCCTTTGGCTGGCAGAATCTGGTAACAAATGGTGTGATGAGTG
>DJEI01000012.1:28165-40732 GCA_002431865.1 Lachnospiraceae bacterium UBA5902 | reverse complement strand
AAAGTCAGTATGATGTAGTTAAAACATTGTTTTTAGATGCAGATACAGAATCGGTTGTATGTGCCACAGATGCCGGACGAGAAGGGGAGCTTATCTTCCGAAATGTATATATGAAAACAGGATGCAAAAAGCCAATAAAAAGGTTGTGGATCAGTTCCATGGAAAATAGCGCTATCAGGCATGGATTTGAAGCGTTAAAGGATGGAAAGAAATATGAAAACTTATATTCCGCGGCACAAGCAAGAGAACGGGCAGACTGGCTTACCGGTATGAATTTGTCCAGACTTTTTACCTTGGTTTATGGGGGAGGCAGAAAAATAACGATCGGAAGAGTTATGACACCGACGCTGGCGATGATCTGCGAGAGGGATGCTCAGATTGACGGATTCAAAAAGAAAAAGTTCTATCAGATTCATTTGAAGAATCAGAAGGGTATTGATTTTGTCAGCGAGAAATTTGAAAACCAGGAAGAAGCTGCAAAGGTGTTTGCAGAATGCACCAATGGAACATTATGTATCTCTTCTGTAAAGAAAGAAAGGAAAAAACAGCAGCCACCACTGCTTTATGATCTGACCACACTGCAGCAGGAATGTAATAAGATGTTTGGATATTCGGCAAATAAGACGCTTGAGATTGCTCAGGAACTGTACGAGAAGAAACTGACCACATATCCGAGAACAGATGCAAAATACATAACGGAAGATATGATGGATACGTTTCTGGATGTGCTTGATCTTGCCCAAGACCATGCAGATTATGCAGATACTCGATGCATAGACAGAAAGCTTGTTAAGCGGGTTATTGACAACAGTAAGGTAACCGATCATCATGCGATCATCATTACAAAAGATCAGACGAATCTGAAGGATTTATCGCAAGACAGCAGGATGGTATATGATCTGATAGTATTAAGGATGTTAACTGCAGTCTCGAATCCATACAAATATTACAGCATATCGGCAGACGGAATATGTAACAGGCATGAATTTTCAATGAACGGAGTAACCGTAATTGATTATGGATTCAAAGCAAATGAAATGAAATTCCGGAACCGAAGCAAGGCGGATAAAGAAGAAAATGCTGAGAAAATCATGCCGGATATATCGGAAGGTGATGTGCTGCAGGTAATACCGGAGCTTTCTGAGAATTGGACAAAGCCGCCGGCACATTATACGGAAGCTTCGCTGCTTGGAGCAATGGACAAAGCCGGGGATAAAGAGATGAGCGATGAAGTAGAGCGAAAGGGGCTTGGAACTTCTGCGACCAGGGCGGCAATCATAGAAAAGTTAATTACAAACGGATATGTGGAGCGGGTAAAGAAAAAACTGGTTGCCACAGAAGCCGGGAAGTATCTAATTTCGGTTGTTCCGGCACGGGTAAAATCGGTAAGTTTAACTTGTGACTGGGAAAATGAGCTTGTAGAGGTTGCGGCAGGAACAAAAGACTATGTTGAATTTATGAATGAGATAGAAGATTATATTAAAAGTCTTGTAGATGAGTATTCCAAGGTGGAACCGAAACCGTGGCAGTCGCAGAGGGAAGAAATATGTAAATGTCCGGTATGTGGAAATTCTGTGCAGGAAGGGAAATTCGGAATCTTCTGTGCAGGAAAATGTGGCTTGATGTTCTCGTTTTATAAGGAAAAGTTGTCTGCGAAACAGATCAAAACATTACTTATTGAAAACAAAGAGGTTTTAATGAAAGATCAAACTTCGAGCAAAGGAACGAAGTATGACATATATATCAAATATCATGGTTATGAGCCGTTTACTTATACTGACAAAGAAGGGCATGAAAGAAATGCCTATACCATGAAGTTTGATACAAGATTCCCAAAGAATAATAAGAAGAAAGGTTAAAAGGGTGGAATTATGTTTGAGATTAGAGTTACAAAACTGGACAATCAGGAAAGCAATGTGAAGGGACTTGTAAGCATGGTTGTAGATGGTAAATTTGCATTTTCGTCTATGCGTGTGATCGAAAGTGACAAAGCACAGAGAGGATTTTTTGTTGCAATGCCATCATACCGGACAAAGGAAGGAAAGTATGTGGATCTGTATAAGCCGGTTACATCAGATATGAGTAATGCTCTTGCAGATGCTGTTGCAAAAGCAATGGAATCCGGAGAGCCGGTTACAATCGGAAATGGAGAGACGCATATTTCGACATATGTGACGCCGGTTCATTACCAGAATAATGAAACCATGGCTGCGAAAGTGAATCTGAAGTGTGGAGATATGGTTTGCGACAGCATCGTTCTTAGAAAATCAATCGAAGGAAATCTCTTTGTTGCATATCCATCCTATGAGAAAAAGCAGCTTGATGAATCCGGAAACCCGGTTCATGCAAGTTATTGTAACCCAACAACAGCGGAGTTCCGGACAACATTGTCTGATAACATCCTTGCACAGTATGATGCAGCAATGAAGCGCAGCTATGAAGTAAAACCGAAAGAAAAGGAAACACAGTCATATTCTGTAGATGTACCAATTTCGCCTGCCCCAAAGCAGAAATGAAGAGAAGCGGATGGACTGACAGAACCGGTTGTTGTTATCACCAGCTGTAATCCTCAGACGGGACAGGTGCTACCAGGTACATATCTACTTCATACAGCGGATCGCATGCTAAAAAATGCGGATGGTTATATAAAAGCTGCCTTACAGACCTCCTATGCAGATTTATTTACGCCTGTTGAAGTGAGATGCAGCATAAAAATGATGCTAAATGGCGAGCTTCGCAGTTTGAAAACAAAGCTTTGTTTGGGCGATGGCACATATCAGTCGATATCTGGGAGTGTTACAGAACCGAAGCTGCATGAATATCTGGAGCAGCACATCCGGATAGGCAGCAAACGTGAGCAGATACTTTTGAGCAATGAGGAGCTTGTCAATGATCTGCGGAACAATCAGCAAAATCAGGCTGTCGTGAAGGAAACGATTGAGTTTCTTCGCAAGGAACTGGATAACTGTGAGAGAACGCAGATGGAATTAAATTGTAGTGAAGAAACCTTGACCAGTTCTTTGAGGTACAACATATAGAAAACCGTGGAATCATCTTGACAAGTTCCTAGAAATTCGGTATATAGTAAATAAGAGAAATAATCTCTATTATAAAAGTTTTTGCTTTTGTAAAAAGCGTGTGGTCCCTACCGTGAGAGGGAGTTGTAAAAGCAGTGGTCTCTACTGTGAGTGGGAATTGTGATTATAATGGCTACGAATATCGTAGCCATTTGTTTTTATAGTTTATATTGGTTCAATGATCACTATATGGATATTACGAATAAAGCTGAAAAGCTGTATAAAATAGTTACAGAAACTCCGGATAAAATGAAAAGTTTAACTCGAAGATGCTGTAATTTTAAGAAGCTGGAACTTGTGTTAGATAAGTGGATAAAAGACACTTTACGAAGACAAGGAAATGATGAATTCCAATATAAGACACCAAGTAAAAGGATCTAGAATAGAGTGGCAACATGCACAAAGTGTGTACGTTGCCTTTTTTGATAAGGAGGGAAGTAGACTATGGCAACGAAGAGAGAACGAGACAGAAATAGTGCTTATAATATGATACGAGGACGGTTAAATGATCAATCTGTATATGAGAATGTGTTGCTGTGCTGTTCACGCATGACAGATCTCCAGCATATCGACAATGTGCTTGCCGTCTGTTCACAAAAACCATATGCAACGGCTCTTAATACATATGATCGTTGGATGAGTGAAGCAAACCGGCATATTGAGAAGGGGAAAAATTCAATATGCATCTTTGGGAATGAACCTAATTATCCAGGTTCATTTTTTTTGTACGCATACGAAGATACGAAAGTGCTTGATGGTAAGTTGGATTTATATGAAGATTTATTTTCGACGGAAATAATCCAGACATATTATGAAAAAAATAAATTTTCCTCTGAAAAAATAAAAACCTTGTATTCCGATAGGATAAGTAGTATATTAAAATCAGAGGAAGAATTGAATCATAAAGATGAGGTCTTTCTGGCAGCGAGCATTATAGTGTATGAGCGGCTGGAAGTGGACTGCAACAACGAAAAATCCCGGTTAGCATCTGTTGTAAGGGGATTCCAACCGGATGATATATATTACGTATTAGACAAAGCACATTCTATCAGCAGAGATTTGATTCAGAATATTAGAATGGAGCTTACGAAGATTAAGAAAGAGAGGGTGGATGATTATGATCAGAACAGAGAAGTTGAGCAACGGGAGAGAAGTACCGGCAGTGGATACGGACGAGGAGTGGGACGAGTTTATCCGGAGCATTCCGAGGGACGAGATGCTGCCACTTTACATCGTGAAGAAACAGACAATTTTCAAGCTGGACTTACCAACAGAGACGTATATGTCGGACGCAATGACGTGGGATATGGAGGATTACGAGATGGAAGAGGAACCTCCATGGAGAAGCGAGTTTCTGAACCTGTTCGCATTCCAGTGGATTCACGTGATCGAGGATCAGTTCGGGCAGACACTGCATCCGATTCAGATAAGCGCCAGCAAGGATTCAACGGACGGAGCGAAAGAGTACAGACTGTTTCTGGACAAAGCGAAGGAAGTGCAGTACGAAGCATACAAACTGTACGATCAGATCATGCAGACAGAGCAGAAGAAGCTGGACGCATGGCGCAGGGAGACATCACCGGACTTCATGGAAGTAGTACGGAGAGCGGAGCAGTTCCGGGATACGACGAGAGAGATCGTCTTCGAAGAAGTGATTCTGCCGATGGGGCATTATCCGGAGGAGAAACTCAAGCTGATCGAGAGAGATCTGTTATAAATGAGGAAAAAGAAGAAGCTATGCAGGCTTCTTCTTTTTTAGATAATAACGACGCTGATAAAATGCTTCGTTCATTGGGGCTCCAATTGCCCCATGAGAACACATCTATCAGCGTCGAAAATATAATATCAGAGAGAAAAAATATTGTCAATTCAACTGGTAGTATACTGTTTACAATTGGTGAGGAATTTGTTATCGATGGCAAATTGCTTGAAGTTTTTCAAATTACAGATAATGAAGTAACAATGATCGATCGTGAGGATGAATCTGAAACACAGGAGCCAACGGAATACCGATATTCAATCGATACTGCAAATGTAGCATATAAAGAGTACCAGGATGATCTGCAGGCGAACCGAGAGGAACAGGGGTTGACGCAGCAACCGGTAGAATATCAACAGATGGATATGTTTGCAATGCTTGGTATTGACACTACACCAACGTCGGCAAAGATCAATAAGAATCCATTAGCAGGACAATATCATAATCCAACGAATCATTCTGTAGTACGGCAGAAATATATTGATGAAGTGTTAAAACGTGGATCCGGTTTCGCAGGTGGCAAATATAGAATTGCTCAAATGTATAAGGACAACACCTTAACTGCATCTGCACGTGCGGCAAAAATCAAACAGGAATATGGGCTTGGAGGTGCCAGTTGGGCTACGGATGGCAAGCCGGGGGTCCATGGTTATGATACACATCAATCGAATAAAGGCATCAGAATACAATGGACTGATGAACAAGGCGAAAATGAAGGATATGTCTCATGGCGGGATGTTGAGAAAAATATTGCATGGCTGATTTCAACAAATAATTATATTGAAGAGGAAATAAAGCAACCAGAACAGGCACAGGAAGAAGTCTTGGAACAGACAGATACATCAGAGATGGCGGAGACTGCAGAAATCATAGAAGAGGTTCCTGTGCCGGCTTTAACACCTGCAGACAAAGATAATATTCAGGATCTATTGTTGAATGTTGATTTTTCCGGATATGCATATGCACGCGCGTTTTTACAGACAGTATGTACAAATGATGATTTGACAGCGGCAGAACAGGCATCTTTCTTCGCAGCGCTTATGTGCGATAATGATTCAAAAGAATACACTTTATATTATAGGACGAACCCGGTAGATGTTCGGACAAATTTAGAAGATGTCAAGATTGTATATAACAATATGGAGTATCATATTTCATATGGTGATTTGGTAGAACGTCTTAAATATAAGTTAAGCAGAGGCGGTTTTGGAGAGTATTGTACACAGGAAGATTTGATATCAGTGCAGGATGTGATCAATACTGTCAATACGGGCGTATATGCAAGCTACAGAGAAGCTCTTGCAGAGAAAGCGCAGATAAAAGAAAAAGAGAAGCAGCCGGCAATCGATTACCATTACAATCCGGAGCAATTTGCTCAAACACTTCAGGGAGCAGGCGCAAAAACACGATTTGGATGGAATCTTGAAGCCATTCGGACACTAAAAAAGGTGGAAACGGAGGGAAGGTTTGCGACGCCAGAGGAGCAGGAATGCTTAGCGCATTATTGTGGCTGGGGTGGACTGTTCAAGGCATTTGATGATCAAGATGAAAAATGGTCGAAAGAATATAAAGAACTGAAGGAACTTTTGACAGAAGAAGAGTATGCATCTGCACGCAGTACGGTAAATGATGCGTTCTATACGGATCCGGACGTTGCTGCAGCAGTTGGTCAGATACTTGTAAATTGCGGATATACAGAAGGAAATCTGTTGGAGCCGAGTATGGGTGTCGGACATATTATCGGATCCCTTCCTGTAGAACAGAATTTCAAACGTTACGGTGTGGAAATTGACAGCATATCCGGTCGGATTGCAAAGCTGTTATATCCAAACATGGATATTCAGATTAAAGGCTATCAGAATACTACCTATTCTGATGGTTTTTTTGATTGTGCGATCGGAAATGTGCCTTTTGGAAATTACAAGCCATACGATCCAAGGTATAACAAGCACAATTTCAAAATACATGATTACTTCTTTGCCAAAACTGTCGATCAGGTGCGTCCCGGCGGACTTGTTGTGTTTATAACAAGCACAGGAACCTTGGATAAGACGAATTCTAACGTTCGTAGATATATTGGGGAGAGGGCGGAGCTGATCGGAGCAATCCGGTTACCAAACACGGCATTCAAGAATTTAGCAGGTACAGAAGTAGCAACGGACATCCTGGTGATGCGTAGACGGGAATATCCGGTTGCATTGGATGAGACGTGGTACCATTTGAGTTACACAGATGATGGAATCCCGGTAAATGAGTATTTTATTGATTATCCGGATTTGTGCCTTGGGAAAATGCAGTATGATATCGGACGTTTCGGACCGGAGAGTAAATATACTACTTGTGTTCCGGACAGTAGAGATTTTAAGGTACGGCTGAAGGATATTGTACAGAGATTTTCAGCAGACATTTACCGCGAACCAGATCAGGTAAGCGAAAAAGAAGAAACGATACCTGCAGATCCGAATGTTCCGAACTTTACGCTGACTGTCATAGATGGGAAAGCTTATCACCGGGATAATTCCACGATGAAAGATATGAAATATTCGTCTGCAAATGTAAAAAAGGTTAAACAGTATATTGCATTGCATAAGGTTGCCCGTCATGTGATTCAGATTCAGTATGAAGGCTGCAGCGATGAAGAACTGAAGCTTGCGCAGTCTGAATTGAATGAGACATACGATAAGTTTGTAGAAGAAAATGGACATATATCCGATACATCCAATGTAAAGATCCTTGGGATGGATGATAACTATTCATTTATGAATTCCTTCGAGGAGAAGCTGGAGGATGGGAGTGTTCGGAAAACAGATATATTTACAAAGCGGACGATTAACCCGGTTCATGAGATCACAGAAGTCGAGAACGCTTTTGATGCGTTGCGCGTATCCCTTACACAAAACGGTAAGGTCGATATTAACTTTATGCTTGGTATATATAGTCCGGATTTATCATCCATGGATATATCAGAAATGAGTCCGGATGAAATTTATGCTGCAAAGAGGAATATATTGATTCAGGAGCTTCATCATGTTATTTACCTCGATCCAGCTGAATATGATCCGGATAACCTTGATGCAGGCTGGCATACGGCGGATGATTATTTGTCCGGAAATGTACGGGAGAAGGCAAAAAAGGCGATAGAAATGTCCGGGGATGAAACGATGGGTACGACATTTATGGATAATGCCGAGATGCTTCAGGGCGTAATTCCTGAAGATATACCATATACAGATATTGATGTGAAGCTTGGAAGCAGCTGGGTGGATCCGGAGGATTATGCGGAATTTATGTTTGAAACTTTCCATATAGCCCCATTTGACCGAAATACATACCGCTGGATCCGCAGCGATTCAACAAAATATGTAGGAATCAAGCTTATACCGGGTACAATGGAGTACCGGGTGACCGGACAGAGCAAGTGCAAATGGAATGCATATTGTAATTCCGTATTTGGTACAGAAAAAATGAATGCTGCAGCAATTTTGGAGCGTACGCTTAATTTCAAGCAGGTGACAGTGTATGTTCCGGGTACCCAGTCAAAAGAAGTAGACCGTGAGGCTACGATGCTTGCCCGCGAAATGCAGGAAAAGATCAAGCTGGAGTTCAAAGACTGGTTCTGGCGCGATGAGGAACGCCGGGAAAAATATGAAAGAAAATACAATGACATGTTCAACAGTGTGAAACTGCGTGAATATGATGGCAGTTTTCTGGAGTTCCCTGGAATGAATGCAAATATATCACTAAAGCAGCATCAGAAAAATGCGATTGCCCGTATTCTTCTTGGCGGAAATACACTTCTTGCACACTGCGTTGGTGCCGGTAAGTCTTTTGAGATGATTGCATCGGTGATGGAACAGAAGAGGCTAGGACTTGTAAATAAACCACTTATGATCGTTCCCAAAGCGATTGTCAGTCAGATGGAATCAGAATTCATGCGATTATATCCTTCTGCTAACATTCTCGCCGTAAAAGACAAAGATTTCGACAAAAAGAACCGGCAGAGATTTATTGCTAGAATTGCAACAGGGGATTATGATTGCGTGATCATGTCTCATAGCCAGTTTGAAATGATTCCGCTGACACAAGAACGCGAAATCGTATATAAGAAACAGGAAATTGATGAGTTGCAGGCATATTTGCGCGACCTGAAGGATGCAAAAGGAGATAGCTGGAGCGTCAAACGTATAGAGGATGCAATTAAAAAGAGAGAAGAAGAACTAAACAAATTGCTGGATGTACCACGGGATAATACGATTTGCTTTGAACAGCTTGGGGTAGATGCGCTTTATGTCGACGAGGCACACAACTTCAAAAATATGGCGATATTCTCGAAGATTAACAATGTGGCAGGTATTCCGACAGCATCTTCAAAGAAAGCATTCGATATGCGAATGAAGTGCCGGTACATCAATGAAATATCCGGGGGAAAAGGGCTTGTATTTGCAACCGGAACACCTGTGTCAAATACAATGGCGGAGATGTTCGTTATGCAGTCTTTCTTGCAACCTGAGCGGTTGAAAGAGCTTGGAATCAATGTTTTTGACGCATGGCTCGGTTCTTTTGGAGAGATTCAGGCGTCGCTTGAATTAAAAGTAGCTGGAAATGGATACAAGGTGAAGAACAGAGTAAAGAATTTCCAAAACGTGCCGGAGCTTATGACAATATTTAAGGAAGTAGCGGATATTCAGACTGCTGATATGTTAGAACTTCCGGTGCCAAAGCTGCGAACCGGTCAGCCGATCATAGTTGAGTGTGAAATGGACGATGCACAGACTGATATACTGGAATCTCTGATCGAAAGAGCCGATGCGTTAGAAGGTGGTGGCGTAGATCCGTCGGTCGATAATATGCTGAAGCTTACAAATGAGGCGAAGCTGCTGGGAACGGATGCAAGACTTTTGAATCCGGATGCACCGGATAACCCGCAAGGGAAATTATTTAGATGTGCCGAAACGGTTTGCAAAGAATATGAGGAGCATAATCGAGACGGGAAAATTGGCTGCCAGTTAGTATTTTCCGATATGGGAACGCCGAAGGCGGATGGAACCTTTGACGTATATAATACTGTAAAGAATTATTTGATCGATCTGGGAATACCGAAAGAAGAAATCGCATTCATCCATGATGCAAAAAATGATGCAGAGCGACAAGAAATCTTCCGGAAAACGAATGCCGGGCAGATTAAAGTATTGTTTGGCTCGACAGATAAATGTGGTACAGGTGTCAATGTTCAGACACATCTTGTTGCCATGCATCATATTGATTGTCCGTGGAAGCCTTCAGCAATCGAGCAGCGAAACGGTCGAGGCATCCGCCAGGGAAATGAGAACGAAGAAATTGCAGTATATCACTATATAACGAAAGGTTCTTTCGATGCATATAGCTGGTCTCTGGTCGAGAATAAACAGAAGTTTATATCTCAAATTATGACCAGCAAGCCGGTAGGACGTACCTGTGAGGATATAGATGAAGCTGCGCTTAATTATGGCGTCTTTAAGGCTGTGGCAACTGGCGATGATACGATCCGGGAGAAGATGGAGCTTGAGAACGATCTGACAAAGCTACGTATGTTGAAATCAGCATATAATAAGAAACATCGTGAAGCAGAATTACGGGTAAGCAGATCGATTCCACTTGCGATTGCTCAGACAAAAGAGAAAATCGAAGTATTTGAGCAGGAAATCGCATACCAGAAGGCTCATCCGGCAGTAAATGAGGATGGTGAGACGACATTTTCTATGATGATCGGATCCGAAATCTTTACAACGCATAAGGATGCAGGATTTGCATTGAATAAGGCAATATCAAGGCTGAAGTGTGGGGACAGTCTGGTGGTTGGAGAATACAACGGATATATGATGACAGCTGCAATCACGCAGAAGAATTTGGTAGGAGAGGTTGGAGAAAAAACTATTTATCTGAAGCGCAAAGATGGAGGAAAGGCATCTCATGAGGTTATTATTGGGCTAAGTACACTTGGAAATATCGTTAAAATTAACAATGTGTATAATTCTTTCGAGAAGTCTCTGGATAAAGAAAAAGGAAATCTGCAGAAGTATGAGAGTGAGCTGCTGATTGCAAAAGAAGAACTTGCGAAGGGATTTCCATACGAATCTGAGATTCGAGAGAAAGAGCAGCGTCTAAAAGAAATTGATGCCATGGTTACTTCCCAGGATGTTGATGTGTTCGACGAAAACTTTGATTCTGATATAAGTAAGGTTGAAAAAAGAGGTATCGAGACGAAAAAACAAATATAAAAAAGTCTTAAAAGGATTGAAAAAAGAAACCCTACGAGATAAAATAAATACAAGGCAGGTGATAATACATGAAATATTATGAAGCAATGCTCGAATTAGGGTGTTTTAGTAAAAAAATGATTATGCAATTGACTGGTAGTGAAGCTGCAGCAAAGTCTATACTTTATGACTATCAGAACAAAGGATATATAGAAAAAGTAAAACGTGATTTATATGTAGTAATAAGTCTTGAAACAAAACAACCGGTATTATCAAGATACCAGATAGGAAGTCAACTATATCCGGATGCTACAATAAGTCATCATAGCGCATTTGAAACATTTGGTTATGCAAACCAGGTGTTTTACGATGTTTATGTTGAAACAAAATCTAAATTCAAAGATTTTGAATATAATGGAATTTGGTATCACCATATGACGAATAACATACATAAGGATGTTGTTGTAGACGGGAAACTAAGAGTAACGGGAATAGAGCAGACGATTGTAGATAGCATTAAAGACTTCCGAAAGATCGCTGGTTTGGAAGAGGTAATAAGATGTATCATGCTTGTGCCGGGAGTAAAGGAGGATAAAATCCTTAAAGCATTATCTATGTATAACAATATGTTCCTATACCAAAAATGTGGATATATTCTTGAGCAATTACAGGATGAGCTGGGACTTAGCGATATTTTTTTTAAGTCCCTGCGCATACCGACTGTAGATAGCAAGCGCTATTTAATAAAGGAAAACGGGCAAAATGTATGGAATCCTAAGTGGAAATTGTATGTTCCGGTAGATTTCATGCATTTGATTAACAAAGGAGTTGGTAATTACAATGCAATTTAATAGAATGGAACTTGGGAAGACTGCAAAAGAATTAGGATTTGTAAGAGATACTCTCGAAAAGATATGTAGGCTTACAGATGTTTTGAGATTTTTTGAAAATGATGATTTGTTATCACAACATTTAGCTCTAAAAGGTGGAACGGCTATAAATCTAACAATGCTGGATTTACCTAGACTTTCCGTTGATATAGATTTGGATTTTTCCCAAAATGTATCCAGAGAAGAGATGCTTACAATAAGAAAGAAGATGGGTGATCGAATTTATAAATATATGGGAGCCAATGGATATCAACTTAGCTTAAAATCCAAAAACCATCATGCATTGGATTCCTTCGTATATGAATATCAAAATGCTGGAGGGATGAAAGATAATCTGAAGATAGAAATAAACTATATGTTGAGATGCCATGTATTGCCAGTGGAAAGAAGAACAGTTTCTTTACCATGGATGTCGGATAGACTTGAGGTATTGGCTGTTAATCCTCTTTGAAATATTTGGAGCAAAAATTGTTGCATTGCTTACAAGGACAGCTGTAAGAGATTTATATGATGTGCACAATATGATCTCTCACCATTTATTTGATAAAACAGAATTAGAGATGCTTAGAAAATGTGTCATATTTTATAGCGCAATTGGGACAGAA
>DJEI01000012.1:19531-28088 GCA_002431865.1 Lachnospiraceae bacterium UBA5902 | reverse complement strand
AGAAAAGTTTGAACTGTCAGAGGTTCAAAATGAGGTAAGATCATATCTATCCAATTTTTTGATTCCGACAAATGATGATAGGATTTTTTGGAGTGACTTTGCAAGAGGGATATATTCTCCGCAGCTCGTATTTGAGGATTCTGAAGTACAAAGAATTATAAATCATCCGATGGCATTGTGGAAGTGTCGTAATAATGAAGTAATCACGGAACAAGCCCCTGTTATGAGAAAAGGCAGATAGTTATACTAAATTTGAAAAGAAATGTTGATTCGAAAAAAATATAATTCGTTATGATAGATTAAGAGGATAGAAACGAGTTAGAAACAGCCCATCGAAAAAGCTAATGATTAAGCAAATTAAAGTTCTCAAAGAGATATAAGATGAAAAAGGCACATTGCTTTGTTCAAGAACAAAGCAATGTGCCTTTCTTTTATTCCGGTGTATCCGTAAGCCCCAGAAGCCATGCAGGTGTGGTTTTGGTCATCTTTCGTAACTCTTCCCCACTGATATTGTGATCTGCCATAAACTGCAGATACTGCCGCATGGATTCTTCCCATGGCGGTGTTGCGGGATTGCCACAATCGGTGGACAGGATTGTACTTTCTGAACCAACTCTCCGAATTGCTTCAAGATTGCGCTCTGCATTACTGATCCACTTTCCGTTTTTCAATGGCTGCATGAAACAGCGTTCCAAGATGACATTATAATCCGAAACCAGTTCTTCCTGACTTTCAAGACTCATATTCACAACCCAATATTCCGGGTGGGTAATAACAATCTTTTGTACACCCATGTTGCGGGCACTGTCTACCACGCATCGTATTTCGTCTGGAGAAATATGACCTGTGGCTAAAATAGCATCATACTCTCTGATTAGAGAAAAGATGTGCCGAAGTTCAATAACAGGTACACCGCGGTCGTCTGTCATGCAGATGCCGCCGGACTTTCCGTGTTTCCGATAGTCATTTTCTGCATCCACTGTGGGTAACCAAATGACTTTGGCCCCCATTTCAAGTGCTGTTTGCACGGCCTTTGGATTTAGCCCGCCTGCTTCGTAGTTCAGAGCCAGTCCGCCATACATGAAAAATGGATTGTTATCAAAGACGGTTCGGTTATAGACGTTACACACTGCCGCGCGTGCTACGGTAGGACAGTGATGCCCCTTGATGACTATAGCCCTTGCTCCGGCATGGACAGCAGAAGCTGTTAAATCCAAATCGTTATAAACGCGCCTGCAAATATCTGGAGCTGTGTGAACATGCATATCAATAACACCGGTCAGCAAAATAGTTTGATTCATTTTTTGCCTCACAAAAAGCCTGATATCTGCGCAGCGCGGACATCAGGCTTTGGTTAAAATACATTATTCAATCGTAATGGCAGTGCTGACAGGGGATTTTTTAATATCCTCCTTTGGAACCAGTATGGTCAATACACCATATTTGTATTTTGCCTTCACATCCTCAGCCTTGATGTTGCCAACATAAAAACTACGTGAACAAGAACCAGCATATCGTTCCTGACGAAGCACACGTCCCTTTTTATCTTCTTTGTCTTTGTCCAGACCTTTTTCAGCGCTGATGGTCAAATAACCATCTTTGAGGTCGAGACTGATTTCGTCCTTTTTGAAACCAGGCAGATCCACCGCCAGACGATAAGACTTTGCATCATCCGTCTCGCGAATGTCGGTCTTCATCAGATTTCTTGCGTTCTTGCCAAATAGTGGATTATGAACACCAAAAAAATCATCAAACATGTTTTCACCATAAATTACAGGTAGCATAATACATTCCTCCATTTCATTATGAAATATTTTTTATAAAAAGCTTTGCCTTACAGCAGCTGCTGCAATCAAGCATTGCTTACTTCAAGTCTGCAATCATCATTATAATATTCTGATTGCACAAGTAATAAAAAACAACTGCAATCGTAAACACATTGGATACGATATTAAAACTCTCATGAAAATCGATAACATGGTTGTTTTTTCTGATTTTCTGTCGCTTTTTCTGATTTCTTGGTAAATTATAATCTTTGCTACTTGAAAAGACAATAATATGACAGTATAATAAAGAAAAATTCACTTGTGCTTTTTGCACAAACGGAAGGAATGGGACAGTGGGGAATGAAAAGCTATAGTACAGATGCGTTTTTGACCGAATTTTTTTCACAGGACGATTTAAGGGCTTTGGCGGCGGATGCCGGAGCGCTGCTGGGATGTCCGCTGCTGGTATTGGATGATACCTTTCGTGTCATGGCACATTATCGACCACTTGGATTTACTGATCCTCTTTTTCAGGAGGCCATTCGGCAGGTACAGATTACTTATGAAGCAAGTGCGATACTTAGCAGGAGTGAGGCGGTGCATGTTGGGAAAGCAGACTATGTAAAATTGGAGGGCAGTGAATTCCGCCGCCGGATTTCACCGCTTATCAGTTCCGGAGTAAGGCTGGGCTATCTTATCTGCGTGGATATAGATGAACATCTGCAAAGTGTTCCGCAGGAAATCTGGAGTACGGTTGAGCGGGTTTTGGCAAAGCAGGCATTCATCGAAGCCAGCAGGCATGATAAGCCATTTGAAACGGCAGATGATATTTTAATGCACCTTTTAGATGGGGGATTTTCCTCTGCACCATATTTTCACTTGCAGTTATCAGGTACTTATCTTGCGGATTTTCATCCTGAGGGCTTTGCATTGATCAATCTGACCACCTATCACAATGAATACCTCGGAAAGCGTCATTTGAAGGATGAAATTGGAGCAAGATATCCAAGATGTCATTCTATTCTGTACAGAGGAGATGTATTTTTGTTTTTGTTTGGAAAAGAAGATTTCAAAGGCTTTTCTGAGCTGGCGGAAGAATTTCAGTTGAAAGTGGTACTATCGGACGGACTTTGTGATCTGTTTGAACTTCCCGGTCTCTATCGCACAGCTCATGAAGCATTGGAGCTGATGATTGATCATCGCTTTCACAGCGGAAACGTCTGCACGGTAGCACAACTCCGGATGCCGCTTTTACTGAAGAATTTAGAAAAACGCAGTGACCTGATTGCAAAGGAAATTCAAATGCTGGCAGCTCATGATAAGGAAAGAAACACTCAGTATTGTGAAACACTTTATTATTATCTGACCTGCAGCCGATCATTAAAAAAGACCTGCGACGCACTTTATACACATCGCAATACGATACTTTATCGTATTCGCAGGATACAGGAGGATTTTGATATCCCGCTGGACAATCCCGCCGTACATGCCGATTTGCTGCTTGGTGTGTCACTGCTCTTGTTTAAGGAAAAAGGCCCTGATTTCTTTTTGTAACACAAGTATCATTTTATACATTTTAAGAAAGGAAGAAGTATTATGAAAGAAAATAGAAAGCTGTTAAAAGAAGTACTCAAGGATATCCGCCGGGATATGAGTGACGAGGAAGTGTTGAATCTGCTGGCAGACAGCAAGATTTCGGTAAGCCCTGAAAGTGGAAAAGAAAAATATACGCTTGGACAGCGTGCGGCAGATGCTATTGCAAAATTTGCCGGGAGCTGGGCGTTCATTTTTTCCTTTATTGGTGTACTTATTCTCTGGATGGTGGTCAATGCAGCCATGGCATCCAAAGCATTTGATCCATATCCGTTTATTTTGCTGAATCTGGTGCTTTCCTGTGTGGCGGCAATTCAGGCGCCACTTATCATGATGAGTCAGAACCGGCAGGAGGAAAAGGATCGTCGCAGAGCCGAAAACGATTATAAAGTCAATCTGAAAACGGAGATAATGATTGAGGATCTGTATGATAAGGTAAATGCGATTCTTGCAAAACAGTCAACAATGGAAAAGCAGATGCAGGCATATAATAATGCCAAAGGAGAAAGAAAATAATTAAAATTTGTTACAGTCGTATTATGATGATGAATCGGCTTCCTTTTTGATTTCAAAGTAGTGGCAGATTTTTACCAACATTTTACATATGACTGATTGTGAATTTTACATCCTCATTTTAATGTGGACGATGGAGTATCAAGTAAATCAGAATCGTTTACAGGAGGACGACAATGAAACAAACGACAAGATTTTTATGTGCGTTTATGGCAACAGTTATAATGGCAGTGCCCTCACATGCATTAGCTGCCAGTACGTTGTCAGAACCGCAGACACTGCAGCCATCTGTTGTGATCAATGAAGTGGAATCGGATGATGCAAATAAAGGCAACGACTGGGTGGAGATCACCAATATCAGTTCGGAAGCAGTAGATATTTCCGGCTGGTATCTGACTGACGATAAAGGCGAAGAACGAAAAACAGAGGGAAAAACCTTTCCGCTGGCAGAAGGAACCGTCTTGGAGCCAGGCACATTTCTGGTTCTGGAAGAAACGGTAAACTTTGATTTTGGGCTAGGCAAGGCAGATACTGCCATTTTGTATGATAAAAACGGTGTGCAAATTGACAGCTATGCTTATACCAAGGTAGCAGCCGGTACGTGGTCCCGACAGGCTGATGGCAGCTTTGCCGATGCGGAAGCTACGCGCGGCATAGCAAATGCAGCGCCTGCTGTGAATCCGTCTCAGCCCGAACAGCCAAAGCCTTCTGCGAAACCGGCGTTAGTACTCAATGAGATCAACTCCAGTCCCGACGATTGGGTGGAACTGATGAATACGGGCACGGAGACGCTGGATATTTCCGGCTTTGAACTGCGGGATAATTCAGATGATCACCGCTGGCGTTTCCCGGAGGGGAGCACGATTGCTGCGGGAGAATTGATGGTGGTGGATTCCAAGAGCAATGGGGCTGTGTATGATGACCAGACAAAAAACTTTACAGATGGTACGTTTGAAACGGCTATCGGTATCGGTTCCGGTGATTCCATACGATTATACAATAAAGATGGAAATTTGCTGGATGAGTACAGTTGGACGGAACATGCATCCTATGATGGAGATCCTGCAAAGGCATCTTATGGACGTTATCCCGATGGCACAGGTGCATTCCGCCTGACCAAGGAGACAAGGGGCGCTGCAAATGCATATTATGCGCCTGCCATCGTAATCAATGAAGTGGAATCCAACGGTGATGCAACTGATTGGGTAGAGATTATGAACACCGGTACACAAGCTGTGGACATTTCCGGCTGGTATCTGTTGGATAATGATCCGGTGGGGCACAAAGGAGATATCACCCCGGTAGCGGAAGGAACGATGTTGGAATCCGGTGCGCTTTATGTTTTTGAACAGAACAAGGACTTCACCTTTGGACTGGGCAAGGCAGATAAAGCTGCGATTTATGATGCAAGTGGAAATCTCATTACTGAATATGAATGGTCAGCCCATGCAGACGGCGTCTATGCCCGTATCCCGGATGGTACTGGTAAATTTCAGGACTTTGCCACTGCTACAAAGGGGAAAAAGAATAAAAACGTCAGCCCCGTAGTCATCAATGAGATACAGTCCAATGACGCTGGTGGGGGACCGGACTGGGTGGAACTGGCAAATCCTACTGCCACGGAACTGGATATCTCCGGTCTTGTGCTGAAGGATAATAAGGATAAGGATGCGTATACAATTCCACAAGGAACAACTATTCCGGCAAACGGATTCCTGGTGATCTATCAGGATGACAGCGGAGCAACGGGCTTTACGTTTGGACTCGGTAAGGGGGATTCGGTACGCCTGTTTGAAAACGGAGAACAAATTGCTATAGCGACCTGGCCGGATGGAAGCCATACGAACCCGACATGGGGACTGTATCCAGATGTCAACGGCAACAGTTATCGGAACACGCTGGAGGCAACCCCGGGTACGGCGAATAAATTTGCCGGCATTCCGGATGTCATTGCATGGCCGGGCAGCAATGAAGTACATACATTTGACAAAAAACCTACCTTCCTGGAGGACTCCTCGGGATTGGATTTTGCGGATAGCAAGCTCTATGCGGTGGATAATGGTACTGCAACCTTCTGGGTCATGGATGTTGCCAGGAATGGAACACTGACCTTTTCTGATGGTTTTGAACAGGGTAAGCGTGTCTGCTTCCGGAAGGATGCCGGAAATCAAAAAGCAAAAGGTCCCGATGCCGAGGGTATCACGGTGGATGGCAGTGGTATGGTTTACATTGCCTCTGAACGCGATAACAGCAATAAAGGTGTGAACTATGATACGATTTTGATGGTTAATCCTAACGAAAGTGGTACACGCCTTGTCGCACAAAAGCAGTGGGATCTGACTGCAACACTTCCGCAGGTTTCTGCTAACATGGGCATTGAAGCAGTGGAATGGGTCGCAAGTGCTGATGTAAATGGTAAGCTTATCGACCAGAATACCGGCAGTGCTTTCGATGCAGCCATGTATCCGAATGCCGTTGCGGGTGGTGTGTTCTTTGTGGCGCTGGAGGATAATGGACATGTATATGCCTATATTCTCAATGAGAACGAGACTGTAGTACAGATTGCGGATATCGACTCAAAAATGGGGGGTGCCATGGCATTGGACTATGATACCTACGAAAAGAAGCTTTGGGTGGCAGCAGATGATGGGTATGGCAACCGTATGGCACAGATTACATTGAATGGTTCATCCAATCCGGAAATTGTTCATGTCACACCGGCATCCGGAGTAAACGCATCTGCAAATAACGAAGGATTTGCAATTGCTGCTGCTACATATACGGTGAATGGACAGCGTCCTGTATACCACTTTTGTGATGGCGTGACCAGTGGTGCATTGACAATAGGTTCTATCAATTGCAGCTATTCTGGGGATGAGAAGCCGGACTCCGGTGAATCAACGGAAACTGGCAAAAATGACGATGATTCAAAGCCGGGCGAACCAACAAAACCGAGTAATCCGGACGAAGAACCGGCGGTTCCTTCGGAGAATCCGGCGGCTCCTTCCGCGGATGTGACTGTGTCTGCAGAAAAGCCGGCAAATGCACCGAAAACAGGGGACAGCAGTATGCCTGGGATTTGGATTGCTCTTGCAATCATGTCTGCCGGTGCATGCTTTGTCATGATTTTTGTTCTTCCACATCGAAAGAAGAAGCACTAAACTAAACAGGCTTCCGAAACTGGGCAAACAACAAAGCCGGAAAAATCAAAATGTTACCGCTTGTGCTGTTTTTTGACCGCTTGTACCCAGAGGCTTGTGAATTATCCTCCTGCCAATTACAATAGCAATGAGAATTTATGCTAAAACGGGATGAATGTTAAATCCATATGCATATTTCAAAGGAGGATTTATGAAAAAACGAATTTTGAGCCTGTTTCTGGCTTTTACGCTTTGTTTGACACTGCAGCCAACATCGGCTTTTGCCAAAGATGCGGATGGTTGCGTCAGCAGCGAGACAACTACAGTGGAAAGTGATCGGTCAACCGCCACCGGAGTACCGAACGAAGGTGGCGAACAGTCAGGCTATGATGCCACAGGTGAAAAGTCCGGTTCTGAAACAGATGCGCGGACAGAGATATGGTGTGTAAGTAAGCCCGATTCCATTGGCCGCAGCTATGACGGTACGACGGACGGCAGCACGGTTCCAATCAACTTGACGTTCACAGACGGTACAAATGAGACCGAACTCAAGGAAGGAACGGACTTTACTGCCGTGAAGACTTTTGATTCAGCGGACGCGGGATGGCATACCGTTACTGTGGAAATCACGCTGATTGGCGAAGCCGCGGCGAAGTACAAGCTCAAAGAGGGAGAGGAAAAGTTTACGATCGGTGGCACCATCAACAAGGCCTATCCTGATTTGACCGTATCTCTTTCCAAGACAACTTGCGCGGTTGGCGAAAATCTTCTTCCGCTGCTGTCTGTCGAGGGCGCTCCGGAAGACGCAGAGGTAACGTATTATTACCTGGCTGCCGAATATAAAAGATGGGCTGGCTCTTCCGATGTGGAAGGAAGCGAAGTCATGCCTAAGATAGACGAAAATACTGCAATCAGCGAAACCGGAACGTATTACGTCTACGCCAAAACCGGCAAAACCAAAAACTACGAAGAGAAACGGTCAACAATCGCGGAATTCACGGTCGGCGAGAATACCGCTGCCGTTGCATCTGTAACGACGACTGACGGCACAGAAACAACATACAGCTCTTTTAACGATGCATGGGCAGCGGCAATTGCAAGTGAGGGTTCGACCTTGAAGCTGCTGGACAATGTTGATATTGGGGATGCAGACGACGGCCTTTCTGTTGATTCGGGCAAATTCACCCTTGATCTGAATGGTAAAACGCTCAGCGGCAGTGCTTATCTTCAACTGATCGACGTCAGCGGTACAGCGGATATCACCATCCAAAACGGCAAGCTGGTCAACACCTTCAACAAAGACCAGTCGGATATCTTTCTCGGTAATGCTAACGCTGTTAACATTGCCGGAGGTAAGGTAGTCCTTGAAAATGTAGAAGTAACGAGCGGCTGCGGAGAAGACGGAGCACAGACCGGTGCGGTTTATGTGTATGATGGCAGCCTTACGGTGACAAGCGGCACATTCACCGGTGCAATCGTGGTAGCACCCCAAAGCCCTGATGTTCACCCCGCGCTGAAAATTACGTCCGCAACTCTGCATAACGG
>DJEI01000012.1:0-19489 GCA_002431865.1 Lachnospiraceae bacterium UBA5902 | reverse complement strand
TGCATAACGGAATCGGATATCTGGCTTTGGGTTCCAGTGTATTCGATTATGATGGGGTGCGTGCGCTCTTTGCCAGCGGCAGTATGCTGTTTGACAAGGATGGGAAATATATTGACATTGCAAAGGGAGAATATTGGGTATCTGTCGGTGCCGGAGAAGATGCTGTCACCGAGTTTGCCTACAGCGAAGAAAGCATAGTCAAGTCTCACACCCACACCATCGTAAACGGCAAATGCGAGTGCGGCTATACCTGTAATCACAAGAACGCTGACGGCAGCAGCACTATCGGTGCGGACAGCAAATGTACGGTCTGCGGGACGGAGGTGTGTGAGCAAGGCTGCATTGCACACGCGGTCTGGTCTCCGTACATCGGTTATCCGGATTGGGAAACAACACACATTAAAACTCTGGACGAACTTCAGGAGAAAATAACATCCCCCGGCACAAAATGGATCGACCCGAATGGGAGTGAGAACGCGACTGTAACGTTTCTAAGTGATGTGACGGTGGAAAAAACATTTATCATTAACAACTATTTTACCCACATCATTCTTGACCTGAATGGCCACACCTTAAGCGGAAATCTGGATAGTCCCCTAATCACGGCGGAATTTGGATCGTTAGCGTCAGCATCCGTTGACTTCAAAAACGGCAGGATCGTGAACACCGGCACCGGCGATGCCATCTACCTCGCGAAGGGCAGGGTGACGCTGGAGGGCTTGGACGTCATCGGACGTGTTGGGATAAAATACGGCTACCCATATTATGCTGATGAAAATTGTACCAGCAGCAACTATCACCCCACATTTCTCGCCGGAAGTCACTTTTCCGAAATCTATTTGGATGACGCCCCGGAGAACTCTTTCATTCTGTTTCGGTATATGATGCCGGTGGGTGGCTATTTTGCGGGAGCCAGCGGTAAGCGGGTTGAAGGAGACGAGCTTTACGTCAGTACGCCGCTGAAAGACGTCACTGTTAAGCCCTGCGGACATGAGGATGCGGGTGGAAATTCCACCTTTACAGATAAGCGGAGCAATGGGTACTATTACTGCTCCGTCTGCGGCATGCTCTGTCCCCATGCAAATCGGACAGAAAATGCGGATGGTACTTTGCACTGCGACGATTGCAACCTGACGTTGACCGCCGTCAGAAGCGAACACAAGGGTAAGGGTACGACGACGTATTACATTAACATGAGTGATGCATTTGGCAATGATAAACAACCTGTGATCCGGATTCTGTGTGATCAGACGTGTACACAGTCTGCTTTGACGTACTTTGGAAGCAATACAATAGACCTGAATGGTTTTATGGTGACGGCGCAGAGTTCTAGTGGAAAGCTGTTCGATCCTTATATTTTCGGCTATGAACTGATTTTCCAAAACAGCGCTGCAAATCAGGGGCACTATATCTGCGAATATCTCAGGGTCGAGGATGGAAAGCTTACCATCCCTGCAGAGAATAATAACCTCACTATTTCCGCTGTGGTGATCGAGGGATCCGGCACTGCCAGCCTCGCTGGCGGCAACTTCGGCAGCATTGAGATTGGAGAGGGCAGCAGCAAAAAACTCACGGACCTGCTGGCATCGGAATACTATTTCACAGACACTACAAGCGGTGAACCTGTTGCGATGTATGACGCGGATGGGAACGCACTCATCAAGCTTACGCATGTCACTGTAATGAAATGCAGTCACGACGAGGTAGTCTATGTTCCCGCTGACGGCGGCGCGTGGAAGTGCTTCTGTGGGAAGAAGACCTTTACTGCCAGCGTGACGAAGGATGGAACAACGACTTATTTCGAGGATTTGAAGAAGGCGTTCGACAGTGCCGATGGTGGTACAGTGAAGCTGCTGGCATCCATGGTTGATGTTACGGTAGACACTGGCAAGCCGTTCATTTTCGACCTGAACGGCTGCGATGTTTATTCACTTACTGTGAACAATAAAATCACGCTCAGGGACTCCGGTGAGAAAAAGGGAAAAATCACCGAATGGCTGAGGGTTCCTGCCGGCATGACCGTTGGCGACCTGCTGGAGGAGGGCTATGCCTTTAAGTGTTCGGACGGCACGTGGCCTAGTGAATCGAGTAATGCAGTGAGCGGTGTCGGTATACAGCAGGCTCCTATTACGAGCGTCGGGTTGATTGCGCTGAACGCAGACCGCACAGATGCCTCGACGACCATGGCATATGGCATGACAAAAGGGATAAGGCTGAGCGCAAGCTGCAACCTGCTTAACTTGACTCAAACTGACTGCAAGTGGTACAAGCTCGGTGGTACGGCGTCACCAATCGAAGACGCAACGGGCATGAACTACTTCCTGCCCGAAGATCTCTCAGCAGGAACGCACACTTATCGTGTCACCTTCACCAGTGACGGCTATTCCAAGAGCGCGGATATCACTATTACCGTCACGCCAATCAGCATCGAGGGTGCGGCGGTAACGGTTAAGAATCCAATCTACAACGGCGCGGCGCAGACACCGGCGGTAACGGTCAAGCTGGGCAATAAAACACTTATTGAAAATAAAGACTACATCGTGACGGTCATGGAACAAACCAATGCGGGCAGCTATCAGTTGTCCGTCCGTGGTAAGGGTGGCTACGAGGGTGAGATTGACAATGAGGAATGGAAAATCGAGCCGATACAGCTTCTTGGCTATTGCGATGTCCAATCTCTCACAAAGACTTACGACGGCACGGTGGCGGCTCCGCTTACCAAGAGCAATCTGACCTTCCATGCCAAAAATGGCGCAGCCGTTACGCTTCCGGAGGATGCTTACGATATTACGAGCGCCCGCTTCACTATGCGGCAGGACGATGGGACTTATATTGACTCGCCGGATGCGGGTAACGGAAAATCATTATCATACACCCTGATACTCAAGAGCGGCAACTATGTGTTTAAAGACGATCCGGAAAACAGAACGATTGTATGCAATGGCACGACCGATGATGTGAACAAGTTTACCATCACGCAGGATACCATCAGCCTGTCAAATATCCAGTTTACGCAGGTCGTTTTCAACAATCTGGCGAAGAGCTATGAGATCGAGCTGAAAACACATCTGGATAATATTCTGTCGCAGCAGCATAGGGGTTGCGAGTACGGCGAAATCACGTATGGTTTACCACGCATCAAGATGGCGACCGAATACTACGACATAGCTAATGGTGCGAAAATCAAGAACGGCAAGCTGATACTGCCCATCAAGACCGCAAGCTCCAAGAATGGTGAAATCGGCAATGTGACCATTGAGGTCGAAACCACGAATTATCAGACGTTTGATTTGGTTCTCCAAGTCATTGCACAGGACAAGATAGTCCCTGTGCTGGCAACTGACAGTACCATTAGAGCGACTGACATCACTTACGGTCAGACGTTGAACGAAAGCATGATCAAGATCACGGGCAAGATGATATGTCCCCGTACCGGAAATGAGATTACGGGCACGTTCACGTGGACGAACCCAGAAACCAGATTCGACGCAGTCGGCAGCTTTGATGCTTCGTGGACGTTCACCCCGGACGCTTCTTTTGACGAATACGCAGCTGCGACCGGCATTGTGACTGTTACGGTGAATAAGGCTATGCAATATGGCAAGATCAGCATGGCTGGCTATACCTATGGTGAAACTCCAACCACGCCGACTCTGGCAGAACGGACGGGAGACATGAATGCTTCGGTGACCTATTATTACGCGGACGGCAACACGGTTAAGGAATGGAACATCAGTGCCCCACCTGCGTTGAAACCGGGTACATATCGTATGTATGCACAAATCGGCGAGACGGATAACTACTATGGGTACTATACTGCATATTGCGATTTTGTGGTAGCGAAGGCAACGCCGGCCTACACGAAGCCTACCGGTTTGCATGCGACTTACGGTCAGACACTGGCGGATGTGAAATTGCCGGACGGCTGGACTTGGATGAATAGCATCGAATCCGTAGGTAACGCCACAGCTGGTGCAAAAAGCTTTAGGGCAAAATTTACGCCGGAGAACACTGACAACTACAACACGGTGGAAAACATCGAACTTGAGGTGACGGTGAACAAAGCAGACGGTAATAATCTTAAAACAACAGAGGTGATGCGGAGGTATACGGACACTGCTGACCATACCTACACACCGGATTGGTCTGGACTTCCGGATGGGCAGATCTGGCGTTATAGTAGTGAATACAGTGTTAGCGATGGTTCGACTGCTACACTCACCAAACAGGATATTGCTGCAGTGGACGGAAAACTGACCTACGCAATTTCTGGAGGCAAGGATGGTGATGTAGTTACGATTACCATCAAGGCATCCTGCGGCAATTATGAGGACTTTACCATTGTTTTAAACATAAACCTGGTCACGAAGGGCAATCAGGAACCGCTGGTCATCACTGGCAATACCACCATGGTCTATGGCGAAAAGCTGACATTGACCACCGATGGAGGCTCTGGCACTGGGGCTGTAACCTACAGCATCGACAACGCCGCAAGCACTGGAGCGGCAACTATCGATCCGAATACCGGCGTTCTGATACCGGTCAGAGTCGGCTCTGTGCATGTCATTGCAACCAAGGCGGGAGATAACGACTACAATGAAGTTACCAGCGCGTCCTTTGTACTCATAATCAAACCGGCTACGCCTATCGGCGAGCCGAAGTATACTGAGATTACGACCGGAGACAAGACACTGAAGGATGCGGCACTGACCATCGAAGGCAGCACCCTGAAGCCAAATGCCGGTAAACTGGAATGGGTGGATGATAAGGGTAGTGTTTTGCCTGATGATACCAGAGTGGAGGCCAACACGACTTACAAGTGGCGCTTCACACCTGAAGATGGCAACTATACCAGCCTGACCGGCGAGATTGAGCTGTACCATGTGTCTGCCGGTGACGACTATAGTTATAACACCATCGTGGATGCTCCACAAACAGGCGACAGCGGTCAGATGCACACCATCACGGGTGATCCCCATACAGGCGACAGCAGCCGGATATTGCTTTGGATTACTCTGTTGCTTGTTTCCGGATTCGGTGTAATTGGCGCAGCCATATATGGAAAAAGAAAAAACATTCGAAATAATCAAGAGAAAAAGAATTAGAAAAAGCGGTAACGGACGTAGCTCCGTTGCCGCCTTTTTGCATTCTGCCTTTAGTAAGTTTCTTTATTATTACACATCACGGAAGCATAGAACATTCCGTTTTTTACCTCCAGGTGGCAGACTCCGTTGTAATGCGTGGCAATACTGTTCACAGATTGCGTACCGAGTCCGGATCCTTTATGCTTGGTTGAAATAAGTTTTCCATCATTTGCATAACGGAGTTTGCCTGAAAAAGTATTGTCTACCGTGAGGCAGAATGAATTACCTGTCATGCTGGCTCGAATTTGAATTTCAGGATCATTGCCGGATTCATGTCTGCATGCTTCAAGTGCGTTTTCAATCAGATTGCCGAACAAAACAGAAATATCGGTGTCTGAAACGAAGATATCCTTTGGAATTGATACCTTGACAACATAGTTGATATTGTTATCTTTTGCCAGCTGAGCAAAATAAAGCAATATTGCATTAGCAGCAGCATTTTCGCAGAAGCGGACAAGTGAGTCGTCGGGCAGACTTTGAGCGTACCTGCGAAGATAATCATGTAGTGCATCAAGTTTTCCATCTGCCAGATATTCCTGTATGAGTGCGATATGATGACGCACATCATGCTTTGCCCGGCGGGCATCTGTTATTTTTTCCTGTAAATTTTCATATTGCAATGACTGCATTGTGAGCTGATGATTTTTCTCCTGTAATTCCAGAGTCTTGTTCTGCTCTAAAACCAGGCGGGTCACCACATAGTAAATCAGAAATGCCCCAACATTGATGACCAGGAGAAACAGTGCATTTTTCGGCTGAAGGGCAATTTCCAGACTGGAATGCGATACGCTGCCATAGAACACATAGTACCACATCAGATAAAATGTTACAGGAATCAGCCATAAATACCGCCATTCAAAACCGGAGGGCTCTTTCTCTACGGCAGGTGTGAAAACCGACCGCATATACAGAAAAACAGGAATGGAAAGAACTACTTCTACAGCAAACAACATCAGGGAAAAGGACCAACGGTAATCCTGGGCTGCCAGGGCAGGGAAGAAAAGCCCTTCCAGACATTTTGCAGAGATCACGGCCAGATTGGCAAGGTTGGAGATCATCAGCAGGGTAAAAAGAGTCTTGCCGAAATGTTTTCTGACAGCAAGGAAATAGAATGCTGCATAAAGAATCGTGCTGACTGCGCTTGCTGTTGCAGCATGGTCTCCGGGCACAAAGCTGACCCATGTACCGAGCAATATCTGAATGATTGAGAGCAGACCAATTAAAGCTCCGGTAATGACTCTGGAAAAACGCAGACTATGCCGGAATGGGTAGAGTGCCAATATAAGAAACGGGAAAAAATTCAGCAGTGAATATATAATGACTTCCATGATTCGGTAAATGGGTGGCATTATTCCTTTCCTCCTTTTCGTAACTGCTCAAAAAGAAAAGACGAATAGGCATTTTTTACGTCTTTTGCTTTACGCCGGCTAATGGGGATGAGACTACCATCACTCATGGTAAAGGTGTCTGCATTTTGGGCGGAAACCTCATAAAAATTGACAATCAGTCCTTTTGATGGAATGAAAAAATATGGATAGTCGGATAACAGCGCTTCGACTTCCGAGAAATTTGCCCGCACGCCGATGCTTCGACCGGACTTGCAGTGTAAGACTGTACAATGTGCGGCATAGTCCACGTAAATAATATCGCGCAAAATGACGCTTGTGCCGTCCGGCAGCTGAATGGTACGCATCTTTTCAACCTGTGCAAGATTGATACGGTCAAGCATGGTTTTTACCCGGTCTTTTCCAAAGGGCTTGTGCAGATAGTAGCAGGCATTTACGTCGTAGCTTTCGCTGGCAAATTCATTGCTGGTTGTACTGAACACAAGGCGTACTTCCTGGTCAGTTTTGCGTATTTCTCTTGCAACATCCATGCCGGTCAGCTGATCCATAAATATATCCAGAATAATCAGATCAAAAGCGCCTGGATGCCAGTCTTGCAAAAAAAATTCTCCGCTTGGAAAGTAGACACACTCCGTAGAAGAACCAAGTAATTCATATAAGTATGTTTGCAGACGTTCATACATTTGCATGTCGTCTTCAACAATTACAATTTTCAAAATAAGGTCTCCTTTTCATATGACAGGGTCAGTAAATAATACATTCTGTCTATTATATCATTCAAACGTTAAAAATCAAAGCTCCCAGTTCCTGAAATGCCGCCGCTTGTGCCGCTTTTTGACCGCTTGTGCCAAGACAATTGCGCAATTTATGCCATGTCCATTACAATAATTACGAATTTATGCCATGAAGGAGGTAATGCGAAATGAAAAAAAGAATCCTCAGTATAGTTCTTATGTGCTGTATGCTATTGACACTTTTTCCAATTACAGCGTTTGCTGAGGACAGGACGGAAGAGATGCCTGTCTGCGGCGAAGAGGGCAATATGCCACAGACACCATCCGATGCAGTTCCGGCACAGATGAGCGGCGGAGGAGAAGGTGGCATTGCTGTCCAGAACGCTGGTGTTGCCATTGACAATATCAACTTCCCGGATGCAAATTTCCGCGATTGCGTTAAAAATTTTGACAAAGACAGCAACGAAATTTTAAGCGATGAAGAAATTGCTGCGGTTAAGGAGCTCTACTGTTATGAACGGGGAATCAGCGATCTTACAGGCATCGAATATTTTACGGCCTTGGAGACGCTGCAATGCTATGGGAATCAGCTGACGACGCTGGATGTCAGCGGAAATTCAGCTTTGATACTTTTATCCTGTTACAACAATCAACTGTCTTCGCTGAATATCAGTGGAAATACCAATCTCAAGAATCTGTACTGCTTCCAAAACCGACTGACTGCTCTGGACGTCAGCCATAATACCAATCTTGAAAAACTGCAATGCGATACCAATCAGCTGACGGTGCTGGATGTCAGCCAGAATGCCAGACTGAAAGATCTGGGTTGCTTTGACAATCCGCTGACCTCGCTGGATATCAGCGGTACGAGCTTGAACTATCTGTATTATGACAATTATCAAGGCGGCTACCAAATCGAGGTTGATCCGGATCGAACCTTTGACCTTTCCACCTTGCCGGGAAGCTTCGACGTCAGTAAAGCAAGCGGCTGGACCGGCGGAACCGTAAGTGGTAACACGCTAAAAGTGGATGCTGACAAGGGCTTCGTTACCTACCAGTATGATTGTGGAAAGGAGCAATCCGTCACATTTAAACTGCAATATACCAAGGCTGTTCAGAAGTATGATTTGTATGTAGACGGCGAGCAGTTTACAAGCGAAAAGCTCTCCATCGCCTGCGGAGAGGGAACCGCAAGCTATGCCCCGGATACAAAAACCCTTACGCTGAACAATGCCACAATTACAAAAGGCGGTAAAAGCGATGAAAATCCGAAATATGGTATCCGAGTGGTTGGAGATACTGATCTGACGATTAAGCTTTCCGGCACAAACAGTATTACTTTAGCTAATGGCGGCGGAATTTTTGCGGACGGCAGCAGTGATAATTACAACATTATCGGCGATGGCAAGCTTACAATCGATGTGAAGTGGGATGCCCTCTACACACTTAATGGTAACATCAGCATCACCGAAGGTGCGGAGCTTGATATAAAATCTGCAGAGGGAAACGGAATTATGTCATATAATAAAGGAAATATTTCCATAGATGGTGCGAAGGTCAGGACTTTTGCATATTATTCCGCTGCAAATGCCAAAGAGCTGGAAGTCAAAAATGATAGCGAAGTTGTTTTGAGTTCAAGTGCAGATTATTTTAATGCAGCATATATGGGCGATGGAAACGGTGCAGGAAAAATAGAAATTATCAAATCCAAGGTGGAAGCAACAAGTTATTATCCTGCTTTGTATACGGAAGGAACGCTGACGGTCAACGGCGGCGAGGTAAAATGCACTTCTACTGCGGATGCTGCCATATGGACACAAAGCGATATTCTGATTAAAGGCGGCGCTAAAGTAACCACTGACGGCAAATACCCGATGGGCGGTAACGGTACCTTCACCGTAGAGGAAGCAGAAATCGACGCAAAGAATACGAATGATAATAATATCCCTGCGATTTTCGATGGATGTGTACCTGTGATCGCAGATGGCTATCAGCCGACTTATGCGAAGGCGGTAGATTCGGAAGGAGCGGAAATCGACCTGCTTTCCAGCGGCACTCAATACTTTGCACTATATAAAAATGTTCATTTTATCACAAAAGCTGTCTATCCGGTTTCTTTCGTTGTAACGCCAGATGAACTGACGAATGTGGTTGTCAAGGTGAATGGTCAGGCAGTAACAAATCCGGTCAATTTGGTGGCAGGCACATATCAAATGGAAGTAACGGCCGATAATTGCAAGACATACAGTGGCAAGATCACGGTTACGGACGATGCAGCAACGCACACGCAGACGATTGCTATGACATATTTGCCTGCCGACTATACAAAGGTCGATGAAGCCATTGCCAAGGCAAATGCACTGAATAAAGACGATTACAAGGACTTCTCCGGTGTGGAAGCTGCTGTCAACGCGGTTGTGCGTGGCAAGAACATCACTGAGCAATCCGAAGTAGACAAAATGGCAAAGGCTATCGAGGATGCCATTGCGTCTCTTGAAACAAAGCCTGTCAACACAAACCCGGGTACAACCGAGCAGAATCCTGTCAGTCCGAAACCGAACACAGAGGCGCAGCCCCTTGTCGTCCCAAAACCGAACACAGAGGCGCAGGGCCCGCGGACCGGCGATGCAGGCAGCCTTGCTTTGTGGATTACCCTGCTGTTTGTCAGCGGCGGTGCGGTTATTGGCAATATTATATGTCACCATTGGAAAGAAAATACCCCTGACGATTTCAAATGAGTCAATTGACACTTCAGGAAACAAGATATGACGGCATAGACCGCAGAAAGGAGCAAGCCAATATGAAAACAAGAACCATAAAAACCAAGCTGCTGACAGCACTGCTCACGCTGTGCATGGTGATGTCGCTGGCGCCGATGACGACGTTTGCCACAGAGTACGATTTTCTTCCGCAGGGAGTAACGTACTTCAAGGATAACAAGCACACATATCACACGCAGGTCAATGCAACTGCCAGTGTTTCTGTTAAGGATTCCAATGGTACGGTGGTTGAAACTACACAAGTAAGTAAAAGTACCGAGGATTTCCTGACAGGAGGTGTAGGCATGCTGTGGAGCAATCTTACAAACCTCCAGACCGAGATTGAAACACCATATCAAGCCAAGGGAACGATTACAAGAGAAAATGGCACTTGGGCATCAATCCTTGACCATTTTGAGACTGCGTCTTTTTATACTTTCACTCCCACGTCCGGTGATCCGGTTGATTTTAGCACGGATTTAAAGGCGGCAAAGCAGTATTTCAGTGAGCATCCGGATGCAACCGGTACTTTCACCGAAACCCTGGATGTGCACGAATATCAGAAGCATAATTACACCTATGACCTGATCGTGCAGGAAAGCAGTCAGGCGGAAAGTATCATCACCGCTGCAGCGATTGAAAATGCAAAATTCAACTATCAGCCGGGCGATGCCCCGCAGGCAACGGCACAGGTGACGGCTGCCGATCAGGACAAATATGAGATTGAATATGAATGCTGGCAACAGTTTGAAAACAACCAGCCTGTTGCTGCATGGTATTCCGATAACGGCTCTCATGGCTCGTTGCCGACCATCGCAAAATTTGAAAGCGGAAAGAAATATGTGTATTCTCTTATGCTGAAGCCGAAGGACGGATATTCCTTTACAGACGAAACTGTTATTACGATGAACGGACAAAAAGTGGCGGCACCTTTCGTGGGTGGTTCTATGTATATTCCTTCCATTAAGACAATTACTATGCCTGCCGTCACCGTCATTGATGTGGTGGAGATTAATGGCGTTACCGTCAGCTTTAAGGACGGCGACAAGCCTGTATTCACTGGCAATGTGCCCGATGGTGCAAACTACGCCTACCGTTGCGAGTGGTGGGAGCTGGATAGCACGACCGGAGCGATGTCTACCGACTTCGGTAATTTTTATGAAAACAAAATCACCGCTTTAGAAGCTGGGAAAACCTATCATTACGGTGTGTATGTAACGACAATTTATGGCGACCGCTATGTATTCGGACCGGACACCAAGTTGAAGATCAACGGCGAATTTGTGAATTACAAGCGATACGAAGGCGATACCAGTGACGGTTCTGACGGCACCATGTGGGTACTCACCGACCTGACTATGACGCCCGAAGCAGGCGGCACGACTCCAGCCGAGAAGTACACTGTTACCTACACTGACGGTGTGGATGGCGAAGAAATCTTTAAGGATCAAACTTACACGGTAGAGTCCGGCAAGGCTACGCCTGCATTCGATGGTACACCGACTCGCAAGGGCTATACCTTTGTTGGATGGAAGCCTGCGGTTGCAGCCACAGTGACGGGCAACGCCACCTATGAGGCAGCCTGGAAGTCCAACTCTACGACAACAACGCCGGGTGATAATAAGCCAAACACCGGAGAAATGACAAGCCCGGACACAGGCGAAACGACAAGCCCGGACACAGGCGAAACGGCAAGCCCGAAGACTGGCGATACCGGCAATCCGGTTCTGTGGGCTGTGCTGCTGTTCGTCGGATGTGGTGCATTGACCGGTACCATAGTCATTGGCAAAAGAAAAAGACTATGAAGTAAGCAACCTTAAGGCGATTAATGATAATCTGTTGAATATAGGTAGATTGCATTATCTACTAATATTCGTGCATAAATGAAATTCTCTCTTCTGAAATGTAAAAATTAGCACATTTAATGTAATTCTGGAATATTGAATTAAGTAAATTCATGCTGTACAATAATTGGCGTATGTAGAAATTGGGGCGAACTTCGTCTGTTTGTGGTGTGCCTATACAAAGGATGAAGTTTTGACTCGAAAAAAGAATCTTTATAAGGAGGAGAGAAAACATGCAGAAAAGTATGAAGAAGATTGTTGCTTTTCTTTTAGCTTTCGTTGTTGCAGTCAGCGTGATTACAACCGGTTCTTTGACATCAGAAGCTGCATCTGTACCGACAGTTACATATCGTGTACATGTCCAGAAAGATGGCTGGAAGCAGGGCTGGGTAAAGAATGGCAAGCCTGCAGGTACAACAGGTGAAGCTAAGAGGCTGGAAGCAATTCAGATTAAGGTCGAAGGCGACAAGAATCTTGGCATTGAGTACAAAACCCACATTCAGTCAATTGGCTGGGAAAAGAAATTCTCAGCAAATGGTGGTCAGAGTGGTACAGTTGGTGCAGCAAAGAGACTGGAGGCAATCCGGATCAAATTGACAGGTTCTGACGCAGGCAAGTACGATGTATATTACAGAGTACATGCACAGTCTTATGGATGGTTAGGATGGGCGAAGAATGGTCAGTCTGCTGGTACAGCAGGACAGGCAAAGAGACTGGAGTCAATCCAGATTCAGATTCTCCCTAAGGGCACACTTCCATCAGAGGGATCTTTTGGCTGCGCATTTGTAGATCTTGGTAAGAAACCTTCTATGACAGCAGATGGCGCAGTAAAGTACAGCGTACATGTACAGACATACGGCGACCAGAAGGAAGTTTGTGATGGTGCAGTTGCTGGTACATTTGGCGAGGCAAAGAGATTGGAAGGTATCAAGATCAAGCTTGATACTACAAAGCTTGATATCCCTGGCTTAACAGGTGGTATCACATACAGAACTCATGTACAGACATACGGCTGGACGAAAGGCTGGGTTAAGGATGGAAAGATGTCTGGTACATCTCATGAGGCAAAGAGACTCGAAGCAATCGAGATCAAGCTTACAGGCGAAGTTGCAAATTATTATGATGTATACTACAGAGTACATGCACAGACATATGGCTGGTTAGGATGGGCTAAGAATGGTCAGACTGCCGGTTCTGCCGGTGCAGCTAAGAGACTTGAGGGTATTCAGATCTGTGTAGTTCCGAAGGGATCACCAGCTCCAAACGCATTGCCTGCTACAAACAGCTATGCATTCATGAGCTCTACTGAGAAGGGTACACAGGCAGCAAAAGAAGTTAAGGCAGCTGCACTTTCTGCTACTATGACAAAGTCTGCAACAATGAATGTTGGTGCAACAGATAAGGTTAAACTTACATTTGCTCCTACATCTGTTACAAACAAGAGAGTTGTTTACACATCTTCAGATGAGTCTGTAGCAACTGTTGATGCAACAGGTAAGGTTACAGCAGTCAAGGCTGGTACAGCTACGATTAAAGTTACAACAACAGACGGTTCTAAGAAGTCTGCAACAGTTAAGGTTACAGTTGTTAAGGCTGTTACTAAGATTGAAGCTAAGAACGCAGAGATCTCACTTGGTGTAGGGGATACAGCAAAGGCAGAGGTTATCATTACACCTGTAGATGCAACAAATACATCACTTACATACACATCTAAGACACCTGATGTAGTTACTGTTAATGAGAACGGTACGATTACAGCAGTTGGTCGTGGTAAAGGTTATATTGAGGTTGTATCAAAGGCAGATCCTACAAAGGTTACATCGATTGTTGTTAATGTAACAGAGAAGAAGGCAACAGAAGTAGCAATTAGTGATAATGCAAGAGTTACTCTTACATTCACAGGCAAGGGTCAGGAAATCGTAAATGATCTTAACGATGCGGTTGCACATTGCTACAATGAACTGAAAGATCTTGAGAATGAGGATTGGACTGCAGAAACATCAGATGGTGTCAAATACACTGTTAAATATGCAGACAAGAAGGTAACGTACACTCGCGATGGAAAGGATGTTACAGATAAGATTGCAGCTGAGACTGCAGATAAGACCCTCAAGCTTACAGCTTCTGTAAATAGCGGTAAGGCAAGCAAGGTAATTAATGCAGCTGAAGCTATTCAGAATGCAGCTAAATATGAGAAGAATCTTACAGCTACACTGACTATGGTAGGTACAAGCGGTAAGGCATATACTGTAGATAAAGTTGCTATCAGTAGCAAGTATTCAAATGCTACAATTGCTGGCAAGCAGTATAAAGTATTCTTCCAGAATGGTAAGATGTATGTAGCTGGGGATGTTACAAAGGATCAGTTCTTTGTAGATCTTGGTACTCAGAAGATTGCTAGTGTTAACTATGTAGAAGTTAAATAATCCTACATTCCGTACAAAATAAAATGTATATAGAGGCTGTTACAATAAGTAGCAGCCTTTATATGATTTAAAACATATGATATGTTTAGCAAATTGCAAAAATTACGTTCTGCATACTTTTTGCAATTTTCCAAGCATATGATAGAGAGGAAACGAGGAGTTATATGGAATCCAAAGGGAGAAGACTTCATTTTCATAGAAAGTCCGCGCGGATCGCAACGCTGGCGCTGATCGTGCCGATGATGGTGTTGGGATTTTCTGTTCGCGCTTTAGCGGGTGATATCAATGGTGAGGAAGCGCGTGTGATTGCAGCGGCTTCCGGAACATTTTATTACAATAACGAAGCGTATGCGGCAAAACCGGAATATATCTCACAGTTAACCGGATATCTGGCACAGGATGATGTTGATTTGTCTGCAAGTCAGGCAGATGCGGCGATTTCGCAGATGTATGGAAGTATTGCACAGGGAGTTTCGGAAGGATATCTGTATAAGCTGAGTGATGCGGAGGATACTACGGAGGAGACGACAGAAGAGAATACAACCGAAGCGACAACCGAGACGACAAAACCGCCAATCATGGTTGTACCGACGGAGGAAGCGGCAACAGAAGCGGAGAATCCGGAATCAGATGTGAAAGAGGATGGTTCCACCGGAGAATCTGCGGGTATGCAGACAACAGAAGCTGTGATTCAGCAGATTGACGAAGAGGAAGCAGACGGCAAGGTCACATATGATGTGGAACATCATACGATCATATATGAGAACAAGGACGGAAGCGAGAAGAAAGAACTGCCATCCGTCAACCATCCATTGGATGTAACAAACTATGTGCGGGTTGGAAATATTGTTATTTACACGATGCTTGGCATTATCTTATTGCTGGTACTTGGTCTGTATCTTGGAAAATGCTTTCCTTGGCAGCGCAAGAAGCGGAACCGGAAGACTGCACGCTACTATGTGAATCACAAGATGCGCAGTGCATATCGGAAGATTACGGGAACTGTATATATGGTGATAATTGCGGCACATGTCATGGTTGGTGTGTTGCTGCTCGGTGTGGGGGCAAGTGTATTCCGTCAGTCATTTGTGATTGATAATCTGACCTCCAGCGGGTATTATAGATATGTTTATGATGATATGAATCAGGCGATTCAGCGGGAGCTTGCAGATCAAAATGCCGAAGCGGTTGATACGATGATGCAGCAGGTTGGATACGATACCTTTTTGAATGCGGCAAAGCAGCAGGCGAAGAGCAGTCTGAGCGGAACGATACAGAATTATGATGGCTCAGAGCTACAGCAGAAGCTGATGGAAATGGACTGTGGACTTTCCGGGGAAGCACAGCAGACCTGTGCCAATGTGATTGTTGGAAATGTGCAGAGTTATTCTACGGACATGGTTGGTTCCAGCATTTATGGAATCAAGCAGGGATATTGGGCATTCATGAAACAGACACTTCCGATTATGGCAGTCAACATGCTGCTTATGGTCGTGATCGTCATACTTATGGATCGGTATCATCACCGTGGGGTGCGGTATATTGCACGCGGCGTGATTGCAGGAGCAGTCATCACATTGCTTTTTGCGATTGGATCGTATGTGATGAAGCCGTATGCGAAGATTTATATGCAGCCGTCGAGCCTGTATTTATTCATGCGGGACTATGCGAAACACGCGGCTATGATTGTAGGTGCGATTGCAAGCATGGCAGTTCTCGTGGGCGTACTGCTTATGACGCTGGTCGGTGTAGTCCGCAAGAGACAAATGGAAGACGAATAAGGGGAAAACAGTTGAAGATAGTAGATGTACATTGCCATGTTCTACCGGGGGTAGATGACGGCTCCAAGAACGAAGAGATGTCTATGGATATGATTGATATTGCATACAGTCAGGGAATCCGCACGATGATTCTGACACCGCATTATTATCTGGGACATACCAGGGAGACAGGGGCAGATTTTAAAAAGATATTTGAGGTACTGCGCGGGAAGGTGCAGCAGAAATATCCTGATTATGAGATGTATCTTGGAAATGAGGTATATTGGAATAAAGGCGTGATTGCGGCACTGAAAGACCAGCGCATCAACACGATGCAGGGGACAAAATATGTGCTTGTAGAGTTTGCACCTGCGACGAGCTATTCCGATATATTTGAGGCAATCCGCATGCTGACACAGGCTGGATATCGCCCGTTGATTGCACATGTAGAGCGTTATCATGAGTTGACGAAACATATAGACCGCGTGGATGAGATCTGCAAAAATGGAGCCATCCTGCAGATGAATGCGGGCAGTCTGGTCGGCGGTATGTTTGACAGTCATGTGAAATGGTGTCGTAAGCTGATGCAGGAGGGCTACATCAGTATGATTGGCACAGATGCGCATAATACGGATGACCGGGCGCCTTTTGTGAAGGAAGCACTGGCGTGGATGGAGAAGAAATTAGATCCAGATCTGCTGGAGGATGTGTTATATAGAAAGGCAGAGAAGCTGCTCCGGAATGAGCGGATAGATTAACAGGGAGGATAAAGGGAAAACGATGGAGAACGAAAAGAAAATACAGTCTCAAAGTACAGAAGAGATTGATTTGAAGGAATTATTTTTAGTATTGTGGTCGAAGATCTGGATTCTGATTGGTGCAGCAGTTGCAGGTGCTGTGATTGCGGCATTGTATACGATCTTATGCGTGACACCGATGTATGAATCAACATCCTCTTTGTATATTTTGTCAAAGACAACAACATTGACTTCGCTTACCGATCTGCAGATGGGTACACAGCTGACACAGGATTATATGGTGCTTGCGAAGAGCCGGAATGTAGTAGAATCCGTAATTCAGGAATTAGAGCTGGATATGACGTATGAACAGTTTTTGGATACTGTCACAATCACAAATGATTCCAATACACGTATTCTGACCTTGTCTGTGCGAAATGCAGATCCGTATATGGCAAAGACGATTGTGGACAAATATGCAGAGGTCACAGCGAAGAAAACGGCTGATGTCATGGCAACGGAAGTGCCGAATGTTGTAGATACCGGTGTGGTAGCTGAGAAACCGGTGTCACCGAATACGAAGAAGAACATCGTGCTTGGCGGATTGATCTTGTTTGTGCTGGCGGCAGGTGTGATTATAGTAAGGTATCTGTTGGATGATTCGATCAAGACGGCAGATGATGCAGAGAAATATCTGGGACTTACAAACCTTGGTTCGATTCCTGTATACCAGAATGAGAAGAAGACAAAGGGTAAGAAAGCAAAGAAAAGCGGTAAGCATGCGATGAAAAAGAGCGCTTAATGAGGGGATAGAACATGAAGAAGATAGTACTCGAAAAGATTGATGAGTTAAATTATAATGCAAGAGAATCGTACAAGGCTTTGCGTACGAATATTCAGTTCTTAGGAAGCGATATTAAGACGATTGCATTTACTTCGGCAACACCGAATGAAGGAAAGTCGACGGTTTCATTTGAGCTTGCAAGGACTATGACAGAGACAGGGAAGAAGATTCTGTATGTGGATGCGGATATCCGTAAATCCGTTGTGCTGGTTCGACATGAAATCAGTGAGGAGGTTGTCGGTTTATCCCATTATCTGTCCGGACAGGAGAAGCTGGACAATGTGATCTATGAGACAAATATCGAAAATCTGCATATGATATTTTCCGGTCAAAGCGCACCGAATCCTTCGGAACTGCTTGGAAATGATCTGTTTAAGGCATTGATGGCGAAGGGGCGGGAGGAATACGATTATGTGATCGTGGATTGTCCGCCACTTGGTTCCGTAATTGATGCGGCGATTGTCGCTCAGAACTGTGATGGTGCAATTATTGTGATTGCAGCAGATTCCATCAGCTATCGTCTGGAGCAGAAGGTCAAGGAACAGCTTGAGAAGTCTGGCTGCCGTATCCTGGGAACGATCATGAATAAGGTGGAAGTCGCCGGAAAAGCCTACGGAAAATATTACGGCAAATACTATGGCAGGTATTACGGAAAATATTATGGCAATTATGGTACATACGGTTCGTATGGTCAAGAGGAAAAGAAGTAGACAGGGCAGAATAAAGTTAGATTATAGAAAATCATCATGTGAAAGCATGGTGATTTTTTTATGCAATCAGGAATTATGCAGAATGTGCAGGAGTAAAAATTAAAAATACTACTTGACATATAATACTATGCGACGTATAGTATTAGCTGTAGAGGAAACCATCATGAGCATAGTGAATGATTAAGGATGGTTTCGACGATCTGCCGCTGAACGAAGCGAAGGGGCATTACCGGATGAGAGGAGGTGTATGCATATGGATATTCAATTAAAACGAGGCATGTTGGATGTATGCGTGCTGGCGGCAATCAAAGATGAAGATTCCTATGGATATCAGATCATCAAAGATATGAAACCGTATGTGACGATTTCGGAGTCGACGCTGTACCCGATTTTACGACGTCTGGAAGCAAATGCGTATCTGACGGTACAGTCGGTGGAGCACAATGGACGACTTCGGAAATATTATCATATTACAGACGCAGGACGGGCGCGAATCGAAGAATTTCAGGAGGAATGGAAGGAACTGGAATCCATTTATCGATTTATCGTTCGGGAAGTACCTATGAAGGAGGCACAAGACCATGAATAAACAGGAATATTTATCGGCGATTCGGGCGAGGATTCCGAAGATGCCGACGGAAGATATGGAGCGGTTTATCGCTTATTACACTGAGATGATCGATGACCGGATAGAAGATGGCATGACGGAGGAAGAGGCAGTTGCATCGATGGATGCACCGGATGATGCCGTGGATCAGATTCTGGAGGACACTCCACTCACAAAAATCGTAAAACAGAAGATAAAGCCGACGCATCGCCTGCATGTATGGGAAATCACACTGTTAGTAATCAGTTCTCCGGTCTGGGTGCCGCTTCTGCTTACGGCAGGAATATTGGTATTAAGCATGTTAATTGTTGTACTTTCGCTCTTGATTACATTTTATGCAGTGGTCGTAACGGTGGCGGTGGCAGGAATCGCGGGAACATTAGCCGTGATTCCATTCCTGATGATCAGCAATATTCCGGCAGCCGTATTTATGCTTGGATGTGGATTCGCAGGCGTCGGACTTACGATTCTGTTCGTTGTTGCAGTGAAGCCGGTAACGATAGGATTCTGGAACTTGTGTAAGGCAGCCGTGAGCGGTATCAAGAGAAAGTTCGTAAGAGGAGGGAGCATCATGAACG
>DJEI01000033.1:48203-63133 GCA_002431865.1 Lachnospiraceae bacterium UBA5902 | reverse complement strand
CATTCTTAGCGACAACTTCTATAGGATATCATTTTGTCTCGTCTTTGTCAAGAACTTTTTTTATTTCTTTTTTGACGATTCAATTTTTATTGATTCCTTTTTGTGCTGTCGTATCAGCGACAGCTTGCTTATAATATCACTCTGAAATCTGAAAGTCAACCCTATTTTTCATTTTTTTACAATTTTTTCTGTGGTTCTTTTTCAGCTCCATTTTTCACCTATGTTTAGAATATTTTCGCAATCATACGATCCGCAAGTGGCTGCAACAAATTGTGCGAATCTATAAAGGATAACACCACATTATCTTGTATCTGCTGCATCAATACATTGCCTGCGGAGGTTCCCACGACATAATGCAGAATGATAAACGCCATCCATATATACACTAACACCTGTGCCCCACCAAACACAGCTCCCATCACCCGGTTCAAACCACCAAGAGATGCCATGCGAAGTGCAAGGGACAATAACATATATAATAGAAATAACAGCAGACTGATTGCGAGGAATGTCAGCACATAGACACCTGCCCGTATGATCATCTTTGCCAGACAGCCCGCTACATATTGATAAAAGGATCGTGCTGCATAATTGGCTACGTTTTCAGAAGCATTTTGCAGGATTGTCTCCCTTGCATTTTCCGGCATGGAAATCTGATACAGCATATCTGACCGCTGATTTTCGCTCAGTTGTGTGTCAAGTGCTGCATTAACCATGTCGTCTGTGACCGTGATGCCGTATTGTCCGACGGATGCCTCAAGCTGATTTTTCACCTGCTGTCTCGCTGTTTCCTCCATCTGTGTTGCAATGGATGTCTGCAGCTTGTCATCCAGTGTCGTGTATGAAATTACCCAATTTGCAATCAACGGTGCCAGAACGTATGACAGCACAACAGAGAGGATCGTGATCAGCAATTTAAATACTGACCGCAGAAATCCTCTCCGAAATCCTATAAACATACCTGTCATGATTGCAAGTATTACCACATATACCATATTTGAGTTCTACCTTATGTTCTTATTGTGCATCACCCGGGGTGGCTGCATTGGCTGGTGTTGCAACCGGGGTGTCTGACTTTGTCTTTGTGCTGCCGGTTCCCTTCTGTGAGCCTTCCGGCAATGCATTCTTCAATTTGATTACCTGCGTTTCATTTTCATATACAACCACATATTCGAGATGTTTTCCACTTGGCACCACACTTCGAATCCGGCTCTTTAATTCGCCTTCAAATTTAACAGAGCCATTCTTTCGGAAAATAACGCAATCATTTCCACCTGTTACAATAATCTCATCTTTTCCTGCGAAAATATTGTCATAATCAAAGGATAAAGATTTTGAAAACATCTCTTTTCCCCGCAGATTATAGGCATGCAGGGTGTAAAGTGCATCGGTATTTTCATTTGTATTTTTCTGGATCACACCAATATAATCGTCCCCATAAAAAATACTCCGAATCTCATCATTGATGGCAATATGTTTTTTCAAAACCGGCTTTTCCTTCATAGTATAGATTTCAACTGCCTTTGTACCATATGCAACAACGGTATCGTTATCTACAAACTGCACTTTGGAAAATACCTGATCCGAGAAGGAATAACTTCCAACCAGACGGTCTGCATTACTATTCTGTCCAACCTCACCAAAATTATAGGCTGTCAGTGTATTTTCCATAACCATGTTTCCTACATTCATGTAGCTTGTAAACAGCTTCTCTCCATTGTCCGAAATCGAAATATCCAACGGATATCCACTCTTATCAATACTCGTCTGGATCTCATATACAATTTCGCCTTTGCGGGTATACAGATTTACATAGTTGGTCTTTTCACTTTCCAACACAACCGCAAATGCACCCTGATCGCCAACATCAATATCACAGATCGGATACTGCATCGTCTGGCTGCTTACCTCGCCGGATGTGCTGAACACACAGACTGTATTGCCGTTCATATCTGCAACCACCGCATAATCCCCGCTTGCCACCGCAACCGGAACCTTCATATTGATACCAGTCGTCCAGACAGTCTCACCTTTGGCATTGATATAGGAAACTCCGTCCGGCGTATATTTGAGCAGATTGTCACTGAACCGGATATAGCTTGCTGTATTCGAATAATCAGTCTGGTTGCTCTCGACAACCTTATACCCCTTATATTCCCAGCGCGTGCCTATCACGTAAGCAACCGCCGCGAGCACAAGCACAATCAGAATTCCAATCTTCCACGCCCGGCGCTTTTTATGTCTGTTGTCCAGCTGTTCTGCATTTCTTTTCCCTGCAATCTCCGAACCACCGACATCAATTATTTTTTCATTTGTAGCTTCTTCTTTTTTTCTCATTGCATTTCCTCTATACTAATATACAGCTCCATAATCCAATAAAGTATAGCACATTTACTGGAGGTTTGGTAGGAGTATTTTCTGTCCGACAAAGATGTTGTCATCGATTCCAATATCATTTGCCTCTGCGATTTTCGCTGCCAGATCCGCGTCTCCATACCGCGTAAATGCAATGGAGCTTAGTGAATCCCCCTCTTGGATAATGTAATACTGATCCTGTTCTGCCGATGCTGGCAATGCCGTTTCTGTTGTCACTGCTTCTGTCGCGGCAGGTTCTGCAGAGGCTTCCGTTTTAACCGTGCTGTCCGGCTGCGCTGAATCAGCCGCACTCCCCTCCGTTGTCGCTGTATCCGTATCTGCATCATTTCCGGTTGCCGCTGGCAGCTCCGTCGTTGCCATTGCTTCTACATAATCCGTATCCACTGTCGTATCCGCGGTGACCTCCAGCCGGTTGATTGATACCTCCATCTGCTTCATCTTGTCGTAATTACTCACAATTGTGATTCCCATCGCCAGGAGTGCGAGTACGACAAAAGAACTTGCAATATACACAAATCCGACTCCGGTATCTTTGTTTTCCGGCAGATCTTTGTTTTTGCGGCGAAATTGTCGCACGATTTCTTCATCTTTTCTCTGAATCTCGGACTGCTCCAAGGGGGCATCCCCCTTTTGCTTCATAATGTAGTTTTGCATCGCCTCATTTTTCTCATAGTAAATATAGTAGCCCTTCTGCTTCACCAGTTGTCCATGTTCATACATATAAAAGGCATCCTCCGACTCCAGCGAATCGGTGATAAATAATACCTTGTCCTTTCCTGGGAAATTCTCCACATGCATTTTCTCGATCTTGTCATTGATGGCTGTCGAGAAACCCATGCGCGACAAAAACCACCCCATCACGGACAGTCCCGGAAAAAACTGTTTCACCTGATCATAGATTTCCGTCCAGATCTCCTGTGTGAATTCACTCTCATCCATATCAAATTCGATATTCTGTGCGTCGACCGCACCACTGATGAATATCACATCTCCGGCATCTGATTTCTTGCTTTCACCGAGCAGAATCGCCCCACGTGCCTGCGTGCTGCCCGGTCTCGCAATATAATTCAAATATGTAACGACATAGTCCTCCATATAGATTCGCTTATGTCCATCCGGAGAACCAATCTGTCTTATGTTTTTCGGCAGGCGCAGGTTCACGCTTACCTCGTGCTCATTTTTTTCGTTTGATTCCTGCTTGTCTTTTTCCTTGTCCTTATCATAGATAACTTCAATCATGCTATGCTACGCCTCCATAATTTGTTTTATAGAATATAGCATCAACATGCTTGTCTGTGCTTCGAAACCTGTCGCCTGTATCCGGCTTTCCACCGCAACTTATTTCAACAACATGTATTCTGCGACAGAAAAGGAAACAGATTGCAGCTTTGTTTATTTTTCTAACAACTTGTTAATACTTTCTGCATAGAGTATAGAAGGAGCAAACGTGGCTGAGGTGTTTATGAAGGAAGTAGCGGAACGCAGAAATGGGATTCAATATTTTGATGTTGCTCAGGGATATGCCCATATCGAGCTTGGAAAATGTATTCTGGACTATCTGCAGGATGTAGAGATCGAACAATATACCCCGATTATTTTATGTATTGGAACCGACCGTGCCACAGGTGACTGTCTCGGTCCACTCGTCGGAGAACAGCTCTTAAATTACAGTGAAACCTTCCATGTGATGGGCTGTCTGTCTGCGCCCGTCCACGCCCTGAATATCCGTGACGCCTTACACGATATCCAAAACAATTATGAAAATCCATTTGTTATCGCTGTCGACGCTTCACTTGGAAGCAGCTCACATGTCGGACTTGTCACGATCAACGACGGTCCTATTCTGCCCGGAAAAGGTGTAAAAAAGAAATTACCGGCAATCGGAGATCTCTCCATTACCGGCATTGTAAACGTGTCTGGTGGACATCCGGGTCTTCTGCAATCCACCCGTCTGTACACTGTCATGCAGCTCGCAGACTGCATTGCAAACGCACTCAAATATTCGATTCGTTATCTGGACGCCCTCTGACCTTTGTAGACTGCGATTGCTTCCGAAACCGTGTCCGCCTGTCCCTCCTGCATGATTGCAATCAGTTCTTCCAGTTTATCCTGTCTGCACAAATCTTCACCAAGAATGGCAGCGTATTTATTCGCGATCAAAAGCGTCTGATCCGAGAAGCGTTTTTCCTCCGCAGCAACTTCATTTTCCATGTTTGCCTTTTCTTCCTTCATTGCTTCTAACGCAGGAAGTCTGCGGTTATTGATCTCTTCCGTGATCATGGATGTCGTCTCTTCCTCAAATGTACGAAGAGCCTTCTGTTTTTCCTTACCAATGGCATCTGCCTCCGCGTCAAGATTATACATCTTCTCATCGTATGCATCCAGATTGTACTGACTGTCATCGTGATCTTTGTTGATGGAATGACGGATTGCATTCGCCTGTTTCTTGTTCGCGATCATCTTGTCCCGGATACTCCGCGCCTGTGTCATCGCATCCATATGTTTGAGCTTCGTTTTACTGTAAATTGCAAAATAAATCAGCAATAAAAGAATCAGTGTTCCTGCCGCTACGAGCGCACACCAGAATGCAACGTTGATATCTTTCTTTGTATCGAGCACAAGTTTTTTCACCAGAAATGTCACAAGTCCCGGAATGCCTCCGAAGCCAATTATAAATGCCAGAAGCTTCAAGCCAAACTCACGCACATTCCGCGCATAAAACAATGCAAAATATAATTTCTTTCCACAAAAGGATGGAAGCTTATATTTGCGCAACAGCGTCTGCATCTCAACCTTGAGATCCTTATCGCTTTCCCGCAGGCTTTTTGTCTCCTCGTGATAGCGTTTGTCCATGCGCTCCTCTTTTTTCTTGTCACGCTTGTTTGCCACTTTCTTTTTCCGTGCACGGTTATCATCAAGCCGGTCATCGTAGGTCGATTGAATCTCCTGCCGCCGCTTCTTGATCGTCGTTGCGATCTCATCCGCAATTGACTTTTCTTCTGATGCAATGCTTCTTGACAGTTTCTTCTGCTGCTGTTTCATGCGGTCAATATTGGCCGCATATTCATCCCGTTTTATAACCTCGTCACGCGCCGCAACGATATAATCCTGCTTTTCGTTAAATATATTTTCTGCCATCTTGCATACCTCCTCGTTCGGATTCGGATGTATTTCTCTATAAATGGAACAAGCGATAATTGCTTCCAATCATCGCTTATTCATATACTCTTCCAATCGCTCCCGGTCAACCTTGATACGATTATCCATAGTCTTCATTATATCAACGATCTGGTAACGCCGATATACACCATTATTACTCAAATCATAAATTTTATTCGTCGAAAAGCCTAAGACAACCGGACGCAGAATGTTCTGCGGATTCTCCGATATGACAAGTCCCTTCTCACGGTTTGTAAGCTCGATACAGACACCCGGTGTCAGGATATTGATACTCTTGATAAGAGCACCAACAATCTCCTCATCGAACTCATCTTTATTCAATAACAGATATTTGATCGCTGCAATCTCCGATATCGCTTCCTCACTGATCTTCATGCAGGTCATCGTATCAAACAGATTCGCAACTTTCAAAATCTTCGTACTCTTTAAAATCTTGCCCTGTTCCAGATTGCTGTTTCCGTATTCCATGCGATGAATCTGGGCTACGATTCTACGGACGCCGCTGTCAATTCCGATCTCCGGCCTGAGCAGTCCCAGTCCATCGTTCTGAATCTTCTTGACAATGATCAGATCATTTGTATCGTAATCATCGTATTTTTCACGCACCTTGTTCGGCAATAACAGCTTTCCGATATCATGCAACAGTGCTGCCAATACCAGCTCTTCCTGTTCTGTCGGTGTGTAATACACCTGTGCTGAAATCAGCGCACATAAAATGGCTGTATTGATTACATGCTTATATACATAATCCGTCGTGGAACGAAGATTCTGTGTAAATGTGATCTTATGATCCAGACGACCATAGTTCGTGATGATTGCATTTGTCAGACGCTTCAGATTCACTGGCTCTCTGCCTGCAATGATGTTATCCAGCTCTTCCCGGATACTGAACACTGCCATCGTCTGAAAACGTTCAAAGTCCAGATCTTCCTCCGACATCGGCGGCACTGGCTCTGCTGGCTCCAGAATATAAAGTCCAAGCAGTCCGAAGTTCTTTACACTCTCGATACCCTGAAGTGTCAGTCTTGTATTACGCTCATACAGCAAAACGCCAGTCTTATTGTAGATTGGTTTTGCCAGACGCATACCATATTTCAAGTCTTCCGACTTCACAAATATCATGGTGTTACTCCTCCTGCTCGTTTTCTACGCATTTATCCGCGCATGTTGTCAACTGTGTTATCGACACAATACAACACAACATTTAGATTATTTTAGCACAAACTGTCAGATAAAACAAGAAGAAACAACATGGTATATTTTATTCAAATGTCTATTTGTTCATATGGTTTGAACGGTTCAATGCACTAATCAACGCGTAAGCAGATGCATCAATAATATCGGACTTGATGCCTGCGCCCCAGACGATGCCATTCACGCCCTCGACTTCCAATCCGACATATGCACATGCCTGTGAATCTGAGCCTACCTGCAATGCATGTTCTTCGTATGTAACAAGCGAGAACTTGATATCAAAATGCTTCATGATTGCATTGCTGATCGCATCGAGACGTCCATTTCCCTGTCCATGATATACCTTCTTCTCGCCATTTACGAGAATCGTAAGCTCTGCCTGAATACCGTCGATCTGCTTGAAATGGCACTCCACAAGCTTGACCGTATCCTCACGGTTTACATATTCATTCTGGAAGATATCCAATACTTCCTTCGGTGAAAGCTCCTTATGCTGATGGTCAGATACGCCCTTAACTGTATATCCAAGATCCTCACGCATCTTTGGAGGCAGGTTGAATCCATACTTCTGCTCGAGCAAGAATCCAATACCACCCTTTCCGGACTGGCTGTTGATACGAATAACATCGCCGTCGTATTTTCTTCCGACATCCTCCGGATTTAATGGCAGATAAGGAACGGTCCACATACCATCCGGATCATTCTCACGGTACTTCATGCCCTTGGCGATCGCATCCTGATGCGAACCGGAGAACGCCGCAAATACCAGCTGACCTGTGTATGGAGAACGCTCGTATACATGCATTCTTGTCAATCTCTCATAAACCTCTGTCAAATGTGGAATATCGGACAGATCCAGCTTTGGATCAACGCCATGTGTAAACATATTCATGGCAAGTGTGATAATGTCGACATTACCGGTACGTTCACCATTTCCAAACAAGGTACCCTCGATACGGTCTGCACCGGCTAAGATACCAAGCTCTGCATCTGCAACACCACATCCACGATCGTTGTGTGGGTGAAGAGACAGTACAACATTCTCACGATCATGCAGATTCTTGCTCATATACTCGATCTGGCTTGCATAAACATGTGGCAATGACATCTCAACCGTTGCAGGAAGGTTGATGATAACCTTGCGCTCCGGTGTCGGCTTCCAGATGTCGATGACTGCATTGCATACTTCCAATGCGTAATCAACTTCCGTTCCGGTAAAGCTCTCCGGTGAATACTCAAACTGATGGTTCACGCCATACTGATCTGCCATATCATTTAACAGCTTTGCACCGTCTGTTGCGATCCTCAGGATCTCTTCCTTGGACTTCTTGAATACCTGTGTTCTCTGTGCATAAGATGTAGAATTGTACAGATGCACAACCACATTTTTAGCACCCTGAATTGCCTCAAATGTCTTCTTGATAATATGCTCTCTTGCCTGTGTCAGAACCTGAATCGTCACATCATCCGGGATCAGATTCTCCTCAATCAATGTACGGCAGAATTTGTATTCTGTCTCAGATGCTGCCGGGAAACCAACCTCGATCTCCTTGAAACCTACACGTACTAATTCTTTGAAAAATTCAAGCTTCTCATCCAGACTCATCGGAATGATCAGCGCCTGATTACCATCACGCAGATCCACGCTGCACCATGCAGGTGCCTTATCGATATATTCTTTGTTTACCCAGTCTGTACTCTGTACCGGTGGCATATAATAGCCACGCTTGTAATGCTCAAAATTCTTCATCTTTCTACCTCCATACATAAAAAAAAATAAACCTGTGCCTCCAACTACTTAGAGACGCAAGTTTCATCATTCTAACCTCTTACGCGGTACCACTCTAATTCATACATATCGTATGCTCTCACAGATACAAAGATGCATGCATCCTATATCTTCCCGCTGTAACGGTCGGGCTCCGTCCAGATCTACTCATGTCAAACCGCTTCGTCTCACATCTGTTCAATCGGCTGCTCCAAGGCGAGTTCAAAATCTTCGGATTATCGTTTCACACCAGCCAACGACTCTCTGAAATCCTTTGGATTCCTACTATTCCTCTTCTCTGCATTTACAGACTAACATTATCACAGATTCTTTTTGCGGTCAACCACCTTTTTTCAAATAAACGGAAAAGATTTATATCTGCAAAATATTTCCTATTTTATAGAGAAAATCCATGTGGTATTCTTCTGTCAGTTGTGATAATCTAGTACTAACGTAAAGTCATGGATTGATAACTGCCTGCTTCCCGCCGTCAGCACTTACAAAGGAGAGTATTATGCCACCAATTCGAAATGACTGGGCTAAGGTTTTAGCGCCAGAATATAATAAACCATATTATCGGAAACTGTTTGATTTTGTCGGGAAGGAATACAGCACCCACACGATCTATCCACCTGGAGATGATATCTTCAATGCATTTCATCTGACACCGTTAAAGGATGTGAAATGCGTCATCATCGGACAGGACCCTTATCACGGTCCCGGACAGGCACACGGACTTTCGTTCTCTGTAAAGCCGGGCGTGGAGATTCCGCCATCGCTGGTCAATATTTATAAGGAGCTGCACGATGATGTCGGCTGTTATATTCCAAACAATGGCTGCCTTGTCAAATGGGCAGAGCAGGGCGTTCTTCTGCTCAACGCAGTTTTGACCGTACGGGCACATCAGGCAGCCTCCCATCAGGGCATGGGCTGGGAAGAATTTACAGACGCCGCAATCCGCGCCGTCAACAAGCAGAATCATCCAATCGTATTTTTGTTGTGGGGAAGCTTTGCGCAGAAAAAAGCTGCTATGCTGGATAATCCAAATCACCTGATTTTAAAAGCACCTCACCCATCGCCACTCTCTGCCTACCGTGGATTCTTCGGCTGTAAGCATTTCAGTCAGGCGAATGAATTTTTGCAGAAGCACGGCGTAGCTCCAATTGACTGGCAGATTGAGAATATATAATTACAGGCATCCGTAGTTGCAATCTATATATACCGTTGCAATTGTGGTAATCCTTTAGACTGAACGGAGATTAATAGATGGAAATATACATTGTACGACATGGAGAAACTTTGTGGAACCGAGAAAAACGATTACAGGGGCGCGAGGATATTGAATTAAGCGAGAAAGGTCGTGAGGCTGCCAGACTAACCGGCGAAGCACTGATGGACACACGGATTGACAAGATCTTTTCCAGTCCATTAAAGCGCGCCTACGAAACAGCCTGCCTGATCCGCAACGGGCGCGACATCGAGATAGAAACGGATGACCGGTTACGTGAATTATCGTTCGGGCATTTTGAGGGGCAGAATTTCTCAGAGCTGATCAAAGACGAAACACTTACATTCCGCTACTTTTTCAAGCATCCGGAATTGTATGTACCCGCCGATGACGCGGAGACACTTCCGCATCTGATTGCGCGTGCCGGCGATTTTATGCAGGACAAGATCGAACCGCTCGCTGATTCCTGTGAACGTGTGATGATCGTCGCACACGGCGCACTCAACAAAGGAATCATGTCTTATATTAAGAAGCACGAGATCAAAGATTTCTGGTCGGGCGGATTGCAGCAAAACTGTAATGTGATGATCGTTGATTATACCGACGGGAAATATCAGATCGTGGATGAGACAAAGTTATTTTATACACTGCAGGAGTAGATGATAAAAAAGGGGACTGCCGCTGATAAACCAGACAGTCCCTTTTTATATCTCAGTTCAGATAAATTATTGTTTCTCACAATTACATTTCTTCTTATCCACGCATGGAGCCGAACGGTCAAATGCCGGATTGAATGCATAAAAATTCTTCTCATCCAATTTATCCTGTACCAGACGAAGTGCTTCACCGAACCGCTGGAAATGCACAACCTCACGTGCACGCAGGAATTTGATTGGCTCGTAGACATCCGGATAGTCTTTGCACAACCGGAGGATATTGTCGTAGGTACTGCGCGCCTTCTGCTCGGCAGCCAGATCCTCGTACAGATCGGTGATCGTATCACCCTTACTCTGGAATTCACAGGCGTTAAACGGAATGCCGCCAGCCGCCTGTGGCCAGATACCAATTGTGTGATCGATATAATATTTGTCAAAGCCGGAAGCCTTGATTTCTTCCATCGAGAGGTTCTTTGTCAACTGGTAGATGATGGATGCAACAATTTCGAGGTGACCAAGTTCCTCGGTTCCGATATCGGTCAGTACTGCCTGACATTCCTTGTATGGCATGGCGTAACGCTGGGATAGATAACGCATAGATGCGCCTAACTCACCGTCAGGACCGCCATATTGGGACATAATCGCCTGTGCCAGCTTCGCATTTGTCTCCTTGATATTCACAGGACATTGAAGTCTCTTTTCATAAATCCACATTTAACAACCACACGCTCCTTCCCAAGGCCATGGACCATCGATCCATGCATTCCAATCCTCACACGTGTCCACATCATAACGATTGAGCGGACCGTACTGCTTTACATAGTCAGATACTGCTTCGCACCGCATCATCTTGAAGTGATTGTAAGCGTCGACTGCTTCCCGGCAGTCCGGGTGCGTATCTAAGAATAAGGTAATATCATCGATCATAAAGGAAACCTGATCAATGAACTGCCGAAGTTCTGCTTTACACATAGGTTTCATGATCTGTTACCCCCTCTTCCCACAGAAAATCAGATTCAGAGAAGGAAATGCAGTGCCCTGACACAGTGCCGTCGCGGGATCGTACATTTCCTCCCATTTTTGCATTGGAACATAGCCTATGCCAACCGGCATATGACGCATATGTTCGTTTTTGTCTCCACAGTCGCAATTGCTTCTGCGTGAAACGGATGCACAGCCGCAGTCCGTTTTCATCGGCATCTCACCACAACCACAATCGGACTTCATCGGCATTTCCTTGCAACCGCAATCGGACATCATTGGTTTATTGCCACAGCCACAATCCGGCATGGCTGATTTCCGGCACATTGCATCGCCCGGCATAACGCTGCGACTGGAACCAGAATACGGATAGCCGCCATTTGTGCCGCGCGGATTCATGTTGCGACCTCTGCCGCAACCATAATTTCTATAAGAATCCAAAATGGTTACCTCAAACATTCTCTTTGTATACTTCATTGTATGTATTTGTGAGAAAAATGTGAAAACAGGAATATATATTGCAAAGATCGGACAAACATAATAAAATAACGCTATTATCTATTATTTCCATATGATGGGGGAAAACAGATGGAAGTTACGAAGCAGGCAGATAAAAATCAGAAAACAATATTGAAAAGCATCGCAAAATGGTTGGTGATTTTTGCGCTGATTGCTTTTGTATGCTATAAAAATCAGGATCTGATGCAGGAAGCTCTGGAAGAAATCCAGATAACACCTGTATGGAAGCTGATAGTGTGTCTGCTGCTTGGAAATCTGTATTTCATCGCCGAAGGCTGTATCATCAGTGCAATGACGAACACCTGCGACCATCGGTTATCTGTATGGCAGGGAATCACCTGCGCATATCTGTGTACTTTTTACCGGATTGCAACACTTGGAAGCGGAACCGGCGTCGCACAGCTTTATTATTATAATCTGCACGGCATCCGTGTGAGTACAGGAACCGGCATGTCCATCGCACAGTACACATTCCAGAAAATCACAATCGGAATCTTTGGCGTTGTGTCATTTATCCTTCTGATTCTGAGCGGTCACAGTGGCATCCGCAAATACGCGTGGTATATGTTTGCCGGAGCAGTTGTGATTTCGTTGATTTGTCTGTTTTTATTTATATTAACAGTCTCAAAAAAATTCTCCGACCTGATCATGAAGCTGGCGCGAAAGCTTGTGAAACCGAAGAGCCGCCTGTATCCGCTGTTGGATAAAGCGCAGGTTTCCATCGACTATCTGCAGGATCAGGGACGTCTTGTATGGAAAGACAAGCGTTTGTTCCTGACTGTGGTCGGTTTGGATTTCTTCAAATTCGCATGCTGGTATGCAATTCCGGGAATCTTCTTTGCCGGAAGTTATTCAGTCTCAGTCGCAACCTGTCTGGGGCTTACTGCCGTCTGCAACATGGTTGGCTGTGTCATGCTGGCACCATCCGGTGTCGGTACGCTTGACTTTGTATTCGCGTTGTTCTTCGCCTGTGTCATTCCGGACGGCGATGCCGTAGCTGCTGCCCTCGTGGTCTACCGGTTATTTACATGGATCGTACCTTTCGTGATCGGACTGGTTCCGGCACTGGCGGTGCGGAAGAGGGATGAGAAGTAAGACAAATATGGCTGATGCTTAAATTGTAGTTTCACGATTGGCATTCCCCTTCCGATTCTTCTATCCATTCCTTCAACTTGTCCTGCAATACTTTTTTATTTGGAAGATATAATTGATATTTTGACGCATATATGTTACTGTCTTCTAGCAAAGTCAATTCGATAAGAGAATCATCTTTATCATGGCATAACAATACACCAATTGTCGGATTTTCATCTTCTTGTTTTTCATACCGGTCATAATAATTTACATACATTTGCATCTGGCCTAAATCTTGATGCTTTAATTCTCCAATCTTCAGGTCAAATAATACAAAGCATCTCATTAACCGATTATAAAATACCAGATCTACTCGAAAATGCTTCTCATCGAATGTGAATCTCTTCCGTCTGGCAACAAATGTATATCCTGTACCTAATTCCAATAAAAATTTCTGCAGATGATCAATTAAGTATGTTTCAAGATCATTTTCAGAATACTCGCTTTTCTCTTCTAATCCCAAAAATTCTAAAACATAAGGATCTTTTATGATATCTGCCGCTTTTTCTACTACTTGTCATTGTTGAGATAATTGTACGATCTTATCTTTGTCCCGACTTAATGCAAGACGTTCATATAATCCACTATCAAACTGTCGCATCTGTTTCAAATTCGTAACAGAATACCCTTTTCCAAAATTATCCTTTAGATACTCTGCCAATTCTTTCAATATATATTTCCCGTATTGAGCTCTATTTTCTCCATTCTGCTCTTCTTCAACAATCATACGTCCTACTTCAAAATACGAATATACCATAGCAAGATTTGCAGCCTTTTTAACATTTTTTCTTGCATCTTCTAACAATTTACCAATTTCATTAAAAAATTCATTTCTGATATCATTCACTGAAAGCTACCCCCTTAAATTAACATTATTAAATGTCTTCATATACTTATCCCTTTGTCAACCATTTTTCAAAGATCATAATTCTCCTCTTCCTCTGAATCATCATCCACTTCATAATGATTGCCTCCGTGAATCTTTCGACTCAATGCTTTTTTTACCGTTTTTTTGTATTTCCATCCTATACAAAGAAGCTGTCATAAATCAGTACTTGCACTATAATCATTCATACTTTTTTCTAAGGTTGATTTAAGGTTCGTCCCCTATACTTCGTATTGTAAACAAAAACAAAATGAGGAGGGTGCATCCTAATTATGGATCGCAGATTCATAATTAGGATGCACCCGACGACGTGCCGCCGAGCAATTGCGAGGGGGCGATACCAACTATTTGAAAGGACGTGATTTTATGAAGAAAAAATCCATTTTACCACTTGTAACAGTAACGATGCTTGCAACTGCCCTGCTTGGCGGATGTGCAAATAAAACAGAATCAACAACAACCAGTGAGGCAACACCGACGGAGGCAGTCAAGGAAGGAAACAGCTATGCAGGACAGACAATCTCCGGTGAGGTAACCGAGATTGATGGTGATACGATCTCCATGACACCGGAAGGCGAGGAGGACGATATTTCCTTTACCGTAAATGATGATGCAGAGATTACCCGTGAGGGTATGGGACAGCCGCCTGAGATGTCTGGCGATGGCAGTTCCAATACTCCACCGGAGATGCCGGATGGCGAAGCTCCTTCCGGTAACGACGGACAATCCGGTGACAGTAGTTCCGACAGCAACACGCCTCCGGAAAAACCAGATGGTGAAGCTCCTTCCGATAACAGCGGACAGTCTGGTGACAGCGATTCCGACAGCAACACTCCTCCGGAGAAACCAGACGGCGAAGCTCCTTCCGGCAACGGCGGACAGTCTGGTGACAGTAGTTCCGACAGCAACACTCCTTCGGAGAAACCAGATGGTGAGGCTCCTTCTGGTAACGGCAGTCAGTCTGATGATAGCAGTTCAGACAATAATTCCGACAGCAACACTCCTCCG
>DJEI01000033.1:0-48165 GCA_002431865.1 Lachnospiraceae bacterium UBA5902 | reverse complement strand
CCAGACGGCGAAGCCCCTTCCGGCAACGCTCCGGGTGGTGACATGGCAACTTCCACCGACGCATCCCTGACAGATATCCAGGTCGGTGACACGATACAGGTAACCTTCGATGATGACGGAACCGTAACCGCCATTGTGATTTCGAACGGAAATGCAGGTGGAGGTGCTCCGGGACAGCCGGGCGGCGGAAACTCCGGTGGAGTAGAAAGCTACGATGCTGTCTCGGAATATACAACCGATGCTGACGTGGACGGCGAGACATTTGAGTCCACAGGCACCGATGAAAACGCCATCCATGTGTACGATGGTGCAAATGTAAAGCTGAATAACATTACCGTAACAAGATCTTCCGAGGAAAGCAGTGGCGGCGACAGCTCCAGCTTCTATGGTGTCGGTGCAGCAATCCTTACAACCGACGGACAGACAACGATCACGAACTGTACGATCACAACGGATGCTGATGGTGCCGCAGGTGCATTTGCCTACGGTGACGGCACGCTCTACATCTCCGATTCCGCGATCAGGACAACCGGAAATACAGCCGGTGGTATCCACGCGGCTGGTGGCGGAACCCTCTACGCATGGGATCTCGATGTAGAAACCGACGGTAACTCTTCTGCCGCTATCCGTAGCGACCGTGGCGGCGGAACGATGGTTGTCGATGGTGGAACCTATACCTCAAACGGAACCGGTTCCCCTGCCGTATACAGCACTGCCGATATCGCCATCAACGATGCAGCACTTACCGCAAACGGTTCCGAAGCGGTCTGCATCGAGGGATTAAATTCACTTCGTTTGTATGATACCGATCTGACCGGAAATATGTCAGACGACAGCCAGAACGACTGCACATGGAATGTGATTTTGTACCAGAGCATGTCCGGTGATTCAGAAGTTGGTAACAGTACATTCGAGATGGACGGCGGCAGCCTGACAGCGAAAAATGGCGGTATGTTCTACACGACCAATACCGAATCCACATTTATCTTAAATGATGTAGACATCACCTATGCGGACGACAACGACTTCTTCCTTCGCTGTACCGGCAACAACAACCAGCGTGGCTGGGGTACTTCCGGTTCCAACGGTGCCGATTGTAAATTCACTGCCATCGATCAGGACATGGAAGGCGACGTGATCTGGGATTCCATCAGCCAGCTTGATTTCTACATGACCGGCGAAAGCACGCTCACAGGTGCCATTACCGATGATGAGACCTATGCCGGAAATGGCGGCGACGGCTATTGCAATGTCTATATCGAAAAAGGCAGCACATGGACAGTAACCGGCGACAGCACACTGACAAATCTCTACTGTGCCGGAACGATCACCGATGCAAGCGGCAAGACCGTTACGATTGTCGGAACCGATGGCACAGTCTATGTACAGGGTACAAGCAGCTATACGATCACCGTCGACAGCTACAGTACCTCTGTTGACACAAGTGACGCCGAATCGACCACAAGCTTTTCGGATTATGCAGTCACACAGCCTTAAACAATAAATATTTCTTCACAATTATAAACTCTTTCCTATCTGAATCGCGGTCGGGGTGGTTGCAAGTCCACCCTGACCCGTTTCTTTTATGTTCGGAGACATTTCATTTCCGATTCTACGCATTGCGTCGATTACCTCATCCACAGGAATCGCACTCTTAATCCCTGCCAAAGATAGCTGTGCCGCACTTACCGCGTTAACGGCTCCGGCAACATTCCGTTTTACACATGGCACTTCCACTAACCCGCAGACCGGATCACAGGCAAGGCCAAGCATATTTTTAAGCGCCAGTGCAGCCGCATTTGCGATCATCGCATTTGTGCCTCCCTGCAGGAAGCATAGCCCTGCCGCTGCCATCGCAGATGCAGAACCAATCTCCGCCTGACAGCCGCCAGACGCTCCTGCGATCGAAGCATTTTCTGCAATCACGGCACCTACCCCTGCGGAAATGTACATCGCAGCCACCATCTGTTCTTCGGTGCATGCAAGCTTCTCCTCCGCCGTCAGGAACACCGCCGGGATCACACCGCACGAACCTGCGGTCGGTGCCGCAACGATTCTACGCATGCACGCATTTCCTTCTGCCATTTTGATTGCCTTCTCCATCACCAGACCTAAGAAATCACCGCAGAGATTCCTGCCCGCTTCATTATATGCATGAAGCTTCTCGCCATCGCCGCCGACCAGCCCGGATGCTGACGTAAGCTTCGCATCGTAGGTTTCATCCGCATGGCGCATCGCCTCATACATACTCTGCATCTTCGCATAGGAAGCTTCCTGCGTCACGGCGCGTTCTTCCATATCCGCGCGTTCAATTACCTGCGCAAACGTCATCTGTTCTTTCTCGCACAGCTCCAATATATCCTGAATCGAATGATACGTTATCATTTCGCATCGCCTCCTATACTAAGGTATGTCACCTTCTTGACACCCTCAACCTTCTTCAGCCAGTCAATGCCTTCCTTCGGAATTTCCTGATCGCATTCCACGACCATAACCGCCTCTCCGCCACGGCTGGAGCGATACAGTTGCATGTACGCAATGTTTACGCCTTTATGCGAAAGCATCGACGTCACCTCTGCCACATGTCCCGGCTGATCCTGATTGTGTACAACAAGCGTCGGATAATCGCCGGAGAAATTCGTCTCGATCCCATCGATCTCGGCAATGTTGATCCGGGAGCCGCCCAGTGACTGCCCGATGATCTCCAGACTTCTGCCATCCTGCCCCTGCAGAAAAAGCTGTGCCGTGTTCGGGTGTGCTTCCTTTAACTGTGCCTCTCCAAATTCAATCTGCATGCCCTGTTCTTCGGCAAGCTCCAACGCCTGTGGAATCCGTGCATCGTCCGGCTGCATCCCAAGTAAACCAGCCACAAGTGCTTTCCGTGTACCATGTCCTTTTCCGGTCGTCAAAAAACTTCCATATAACAAAATCCGTGCGGAAACCGGCTGTTCACCCAGCAGTTTCCGGCTGATATATCCTATTTTAACAGCACCTGCGGTATGGGAACTCGACGGTCCGACCATCACCGGTCCTACAACATCAAATATATTCATTTCTTCACTCTCTTTCTACTGTATTATGAGATTTCTGTCTTCAAATTATGTCAAACATACAATAGAAACCAAAAAAAATCAACTGGTTAAATCGAATAATTCCACCAGCTGTCCTGAACGTCAACACAGCTCTCACGGATAACCAACCGCCCTTCGAGTTCCATCGTCGTGACAGAAGCATGATTTCCATTGATCCGGTCAATGAGCAGATACACCGCAAATCGCCCCATCTCCACCTTGGGCAGGGCAACCGTCGTAAGCATTGGTTTTGTAAACTGTGCCTGTTCAATATCATCACTGGAAATGATAGAAATATTAAAATATTTCTTCTTGATTTTCTCCAGTGCTTTGAGCATACCGATCGCAGTAATATCATTAGCACAGTAGATTGCCGTTGGAATATCGTCGGATTTTAGTATCTTTTCCATGATCTCAAACCCTGCTTTTTCCGTCTGTTTTGTCTCAAATATATAAGCAGGATTAAGTTCTAATTCATGCCGCATCAGGGTATCCACATATCCTTTATAACGGGACTCGCCGTGACATTCCCCGACATAACCAATATCGTTGTGCCCCTTTTCAACCAGATACTCTACCGCTGTTGTGGCTATTTTTCTGCCATCGCAGGTTACCTCATCAATCTCCCGGTTCGTAGAATTCCGGTTGATAGACACCAGATTCTTAAACCGCTGCTTCAGGTATCGCAAAGCCTCCTTGTTGCATCGTCCAATCACGATCAGACCGTCACTTTTTCCTTCTGTTTCCCGATACAGATCTTCCACGAGATGATTCAGATTGTTTAACCGGCACTGCTTGTCATTTGAAAAGACAGACATATACCAGACATGGGATAATATGCAGGAGTTTCTGTGGATTTCCGATTCCACCACGCGTAACACCTCTGTAAAGAAAGGGTCTGTGTTACTTTGTTCTGTCCTTGTCATAAGCACCTGTATATAGCGCACTTTGTCCTGCGAGGTTTTCGTTCCCCGTTTTAGATTGCGGGCTGCTTCATTCGGTACATAATTAAGCTCCATTGCAGCCTTCCACACCTTATCCCGGACGGCAGGATCTGCGCAATGATACTCCGGATTATTCAGTATTCTCGAAACCGTCGCCGGTGAAGTTCCAGCCATTTTCGCGATTTGTATTACAGACATCCTACATCCCTTCTTTTATATTCCTATTTATCCTACTTGTTTAGTATGGTATTATTGTAGACGATTTTGGTAAAATCTGCAAGCACATTCTCACACTCTGTCCTCTTTTCTCTTTGTTATTTCATGCATGAAAAAGATGGCAAATCGAAAGATTCACCATCTTATAAAATCATTTTTCGTATTAAATTTACTGGGATTCCAGACTAATTTATTCTAATCTTCATTTTCATTTTGCTGCGTTCTGGTTCCACCCGGCATCTGTCCGTTATCTCCATCCGGTCGTTCTGGTGGTGTTCCGCCGTTGCCATCTGGCATATCAGGTTGCTCACCGTTGCCCGGCGTCTGTCCTCCATTCTCATCCGGCATATCCGGTCTGTCGCCGTTGCCCGGCATCTGACCTCCGTTCTCATCCGACATATCTGGTCGATCACCATCGCCCGGTGTACCGCCGCCATGTCCCATGCTTCCCATATCTGTAAGGGAAATGGAAGAAGCATCGACGAGTGCGGAATCATCTTCCTGCTGCCCATCACTTGTGGATGGAATCGTGCCATCCAACTGTCCGCGAATGCTCTCTGCCCGAAGCAGGCAGAACGATTTCAACGTATCCACGCCTGTCTCGAACTCTTCGTAGGTACAGAATTTCGTCGGGTCCTGCTCGACATAAGAAGCAATCAAGTTCTCCGTCTCTGTGATCAGATTCTCGAAATATCCGCTTTCAAAATACTCGGAGATAAATGTATCAAAATATGTGTGATACAGTTCCGTGTAGCTCTCATCTGCAAAGATCCACGCAAGCATCGGACGGGAATCCACCGTTCCACCAGAGACCGGCGTATCGATTGGATAGTTCACCATCTGCGTTGCCGAATCGCTGCCTCCGCCGCCCGCTGAGAATCCGCCAAAGGCGAGATTGTAATCCCACGGAATCATCGAAAGCTGTCCATTTTCCTCATACAGATAGTAATTATGGATCATCGAACCGGTATAGCTGTCGAAGTTGCAGACGAAATTATGTACGACAAAATACCGTATTACCTCGTCTACATTTACCACATCCTCGATATCTGAATTCTCGTTCAGAGACTTCAGTGAAGCGATCAGGCGGTCTTTATCCTCGTCCGTAATATCTGTCTTGGCGTTATCGAAGATGTTGCTGTAGCTGCTATATTCATCATCCGAATAGATGAGTGACACATCGTCGCTTCCCATGCCACCACCTTGCTTATCGTCCATGTCACCATCTGGTCTCTGCATTTTCTGACCGTCAGACTCCGTACCTGTCGGTGGTTCCATCTTCTGTCCATCTGAAGAATCTCCATCCGGCGGCTGCATTCCCTGTCCATCCGAAGAATCTCCATCCGGTGGCTGTATTTCCTGTCCACTTGCGAAATCTCCATCCGGAAGCTGCATTTCCTGTCCACCTGTGAATTTGCCATCTACAGTTGCATCACTGTCACTCGCTGTGTCACCACCCAGAAATTGTTCAGCTAATTCCGTCTCAGAGATATCCGCACCGTTTCCACGGCCGCCGCCCATCGACTGGCTGTCCGGCTTATACAGTTCTCCATATGAAGTGCCGTAGTTTCGCTCTAAGAAGCTGTCCTCCACGCCTTCAACTGCAAGATACAAGCCCCACGCTTCCCCATTAACTGTGATCCATACATAGCTGCAAAGCGGTGTATCCGCACCCATATATCCCATCATCTGGTAACACAGGTAGTCCTTCATGTATGTATTATCCTGAATGATATTGTTGAGTGATAATTTGTCCAGACCATGATAGCTTTTGCCGCTGTCGTAATGGTCGAATTCAATCTTGAAGCTGTACCGGTCATTGCCATACGTAGCAACTGAGCTTAGGGATGTATTACCCTTTGCACGGATTGCAACATTTTTATAGGCTTCGTTGTCGATCACAACTGCGCAGGACACATATTCCTCGTCCTTACAGCCGTCGATAAAGGAAGCCCAGTCATCCATCACAATATCGAGCGTGTGCACCTTTGATGTATCAAACAGCTTCTCCTCATATCCAATCGTGATCGGAAGCTTATTCACGCCCAGACTTTCCGCATTGCAGAATACGACAGTAATTAAGATCGTAAATATCAAAATGATACAGCAAATCTTGTCAATATGTTTGCCGGTCGACATCGCACCACCTCCTTAACGTTCTTTCTTCCATGCGTTGCCTACAAATACTCTCCGTTAAAGCTGACGAGCGATGCACTGCTCACACCATCCATCTCGGACAAAATATTTACGAAATCTGCATTGTCATCCTTCATGCGTACCTCCAGATTCAGCTCCACACGTCCCGGCTGTGCTACCTTGCTTTTGACTACGCATTTTTTCACCTGCTTTTCCATGAACTCGCGCACCTTCACCTCGCTGTCGTGTCCGTCGCACTGTACGATCAGAATGTATGGATGTACATGTGATTTACGGTTGACAAATACGAGAAGCATCACACCAATGAAAATACTTCCGATCAGTGCAAGCGGAAGCATACCTGCCGCAAGCACGATACCGACTGCAATCGACCAGAATAAAAACGCGATATCAAGCGGATCTTTGATTGCCGCACGGAAACGCACGATAGAAAGCGCACCAACCATACCAAGCGACAACACCACGTTCGAGGTTACCGCTAAGATCACGACGGTTGTGATCATCGTGAGTGCAACCAGCGTCACGCCGAATCCCGGCGCATACATCACGCCGGAATACGTCTTCTTATAAACAAAGAAAATAAACATACCGATTCCAAATGCAATCACCAGCGCGATCACCATATCCAGAATACTCACGCTCGCTATATTCTCCAAAAAGCCTGACTTAAAAACATCTCCAAATCCCATAGGGTTCCTCCTTTTTCTTCCTGTCATCTCATTTTATCTGTTGTTCCTAACCGGCATATTCATACGCCCGGCACGTCGCATATTTCGAGAAGCTCTGTGTGCCCTGATTTCCAAGCTGGACTGCACTACGGATACAATCCGGCAGGTATGCGTCCCATTTCACTTCCAGAATCCGATGATTCTCGATAATCGGAAGCGTGACACATTCTGCATTCAGGAAATCCAATCCATACATGCCGGTTCGTATATCGTAGTCCATCGTAACCCGCACATTTCCGGGCACATAGGTAAATGCTTCCCGCGTATAATCGACGATCGTCTTCGGTCGCAGTCCCTGATTCACAAGCTTCGTGTAGAATTCCCGCAGTAACGGTTCTTCTGGCTCCTGCAGCCACGCGACATCACCGCGCAAAATCTGGGTTACCTGCTCTGCGGTCACCTGCGCGCTCTGTTTGCAGGATAGTCCATTGATCTTCGATTTCTTCTCCAGATGGATCACAGATGTATCACCATCGTAATAACGCAGGCGGTATTTCTCCCTGCAGTTCACGCCATTGATTTTCTCCATAAACGCTTTATCGTACAGATTGTCAAAATACAGGCTGCGAATGTGATATTTTCCATGCTCGCCGTGTGCGTCTGCATGTGCGACCGCATTCAGGCGCCCACGCAGGCAAAGCATATCGCCATAGGTTATCTCATGTTTTAGTTCGTGTCTGTAATTCATAGTCTCACCTCCAGATCTTGTCTCGTATCGTTGCAGGATTTCCTGCTCTGATAATGAGTATACGGGTACTACCTTAAATTTACCTTAGAAATTCCAAATTCTAAATCTTCTTCACCGCCATAACCAAAAAGAGCTACAGGAAAATAGAATCCTGTAACTCTTTTCATCATGTAATCATATTATAACTATATCAAAGATATTCCATCGTCTGTAAACAGTAAAACCATTCTGCGGTTAATCCACCTCTTCTATATAACCGCTTATCGGCTGTGCATACATATTATCATCCGTCACCGGCTGATACCGTTCCCCATCATATACGTCCGTAAATCCATTGTCAGCCTTATAAATCTCTCCGGTTTCTGTATCGTACACACGCTCATAGCCAAGTATCGCATCACTCTGCTTCTGGCTCATAATGTCCTGACTTCTATTTCGGCTTTCCCACGAAGCCATCATAGCATCCATCGTCTGGTTAAAATTCTGGCTGATCTGCATTGCCAAAGCAACTTTTTCGTTGCTTGCCTGGTTGGTTGCATTTATGAAACTGTCGGAATATTGCAACGTCTTCATACATTCTGTCAGCACACTTTCCCATTCAATAAATGTATCCTTCGCTGCAGTGACTGCCACAATATTATATGCCATATAGTAGCCGCCATCTGCCGTTTGCAGCTGGTAATCCGAAACATTTCCATTTGCGACATCAAAACTTCCGAAATCAACAACCGATGCAGCAAACATTCCTTCGCCCTCTCTTCCATTGTCTGTAAATGTTGCCCGCAGCAGCTCATCTCCCAATGAAACTGATTTCAGGCTGCTTGTGGAATCAAACCGATCCGTAACCGCAAAATCGTTAAACTGCGGAAAAACATACCCCGCATAGGAAGCTTCCACATCTGACACAAAGGAAGTATACTGTGAAAATATTTTATAAAATCCCTCCGTAGATGGATTCTCAAGCACAGGTGCTTTTGCCAGAATCGCAGCCTGCGCATTTCCCATTTCATAATTTTGCTGCCAGGCATCCTTGCCCGCCTGACTATGTAGCAGAATATCTGCTTTAAGCAGAACAAACATCTGATTTAACGGCTCATCCGGGTCAGTGATCCGAATACTGTGATAGATATTAGTTCCTCCTGTTGTCACTGTCCATCCCTTCGGAATCGTAATGCTGAAGTCAGCCGTTTCATATTGTTCCGTCTGCACACTTTTTGCCGCAGTTTCTGTAATTTTTATATCCTCTTTGCCTTGCTGCAGAACGTCTTCCGTCTCAGTTTCTACTGGTTCGTTTCCCGCTTCAATCTGTGTAGCAGTCGTCATATCCTCCAGGCTGCTCAAATCAATTGCCTGATGATCACAAGCTGTAAGAAACATCATCAGCGCGCCTGTAATCACAATCGAAGTTATCCTTTTTGTCTTCATACTGAACTTTCCTCCATTTTTTATAGCATTTTCACACTATATGGCTCTTGCAAGCACAGCCATTACAATGTTCAATATATCATACGACAATGTACCATTTTCGTAATTTCCAGAACAGTCAATTGACTTCTCGGAAATCTCTTGCATCTATATGTGTTTAAAGTTCTGCCCAAAATACAATCCGATTGCCATCCTTGTACTCAGCAGTGATCTTCCCTTTGTGGTTTTGTACGATTGCACGGGCAACGGAAAGTCCAATGCCGTAGCCGCCGCTCTTCTGCGTACGTGCTGCGTCCGAACGATAGAAACGATCAAAGAGCCGGTCTGCTTCTACATCCGGCAGCTTCTCGCATGTATTTTCACAGCTAAGCGTTACCTCCTTGCCACGCTTGGCAAGCGTAAGCACAATGTCTGCCTGCTCGATGGAATACTTAATCGCATTATCCAGCAGGATTGTAAGAAGCTGTGTCATCTCCTCGCGGTTTGCATGCAGTTTGATATCCGAAGCAATCTTCGTGTGCAGCTCGATCTGTCTCAGCTTTGCGGATTCCACGAACGAATCTGTCACTTCTTTTGTGAGCCTGCTCATATCCAGATCGGTCATTACGACCGGTGCCGTGCCTTCTTCCATCCGTGCCAGCGTAAGCAGGTTCTTCATCAGCCCCGACAATCGTTCGGTCTGTTTGCGAATATTCTTGCTCCATTTGCTCTCGCCATTATGCAGTTCCATCGCCTCTGTATTCGCGAGAATAATCGCAAGCGGTGTCTTGATCTCATGTCCGGCATCTGTGACGAACTGCTTCTGCTTCTCCAGATTCTCTGCGATCGGCCGGATCGCACGCTTGGAAAGCGCAATCACCAAAAGTAACATCAAGCCCCAGCCAACAACAAAGATCAGGCTGGATATAAGCAGCACTGCCAGCATAGATTGCCGGTCACTGCCCACATTCAAAAATACAATATTCGTTCCTCGTCCATCCTTCGATGCCTGCACTCTGTAACGAAACTCTTCCTTTTTGCCAGCGGTCTTTCCAGATGCATAAACTTCACTCGCATATGCATTGGCTGTCTCCTCATCCACGGAGGAAATGTTGTTTACATCCGTATAGACAATCTGTCCATCCATATCAAATCGCACAAGAAAATACCGTGCCGCCATCGCCATATCCTCGCTGATCTCTGGGTTGAAGAGATTCGGACGTTTATCATCCTTTGCCTCCGGCGGTTCTGGCTGATTGTCTGTCGCCCCAGTCTCCGGTACTGGCACTTCCATCTGATTCTGATCTGCACCATTCACAGCCGGTGGCTCCTGCATTCCATCTGTCACCGTTGCAAGCTGCGGATTACCGGCGTTATCCCCTGGCCGCATTCCATCATTTTCAACCAGCATGGTAAGCGTGTTATTCATCTCATTTCGAAGCCGGCTGATATTGAATACGTTGACCGCGCCAAGCGTCACAACGAGCAGCACCGTAATTGCAATCATCGCTGTGATTATGAACTTCTTCTGTAACGTCTTAACCAATTTATTCCACCTCTACAAGCCGATATCCGATTCCGCGTTTTGCCTGAATCTCCACATGTACATTTAACGCCTGCAGTCGTTTCCGCAGATACGAAATGTACACCCAGACAGTGCCAACCTCCGCATCCGTATCAAACCCCCATACTTTCTCTAACAAATTCTCCGTCGACATATAAATGCCCTGATTGAGCATAAAGACTTCCATCAACCGATATTCCAGCTTCGGCAATACAAACGACTGTCTATTTCCACTTAATTCATAGGTATGCATGTTGAGCGACAGATCGCCGCATTCCACAATTTCCGGGGTGAACTCTTCCTTGCGCCGGAGCATTGCCCGAATGCGTGCAAGCAGCTCACCCATCGCAAACGGTTTCGGGAGATAATCGTCTGCTCCCATATCCAACCCTGCAATCCGGTCTTCAACCTCTGCCTTTGCCGTAAGCAGCAACACCGGTGTCCGGTCACCGCGGCTCCGCAGCTTCTGCAGCACCTCTAAGCCACTCATCTTCGGCATCATGATATCCAATATGATGCCATCGTATTCGCCAATAGTTGCATAATCAAGCGCTTCTTCCCCATTAAATACTGCATCCACTGTATACTTGTGATAGGTGAGAATATCGACCAATGCGTCGGACATATCCATTTCATCCTCTGCAAGTAATAATTTCATGCTGGTTCCTCCTTTCCTACTAAAAAAGGGTACAAAAAAATCGGTGCGACGGGATTCGAACCCACGACCTCTGCGTCCCGAACGCAGCGCTCTACCAAGCTGAGCCACGCACCGATAAAATTGGAAATCAATCCAACTTTTGACATGATAGCACAGATGCCCTGAAAAATCAATTCAAATTTCCATAGAAGCAGGCATAATTTTACCATCCATCAATATGCTCGCGCTGGATTGCCGCAAACATCCGGCTTTTCGCCTTTGGAAATTCTTCCTCCATCCGTGCTAACATCTGCTTCGCCGCCTCGCGTTTCGTCGCGCCATCCACGGGGCACAGATTCTTTACCACAGGAAGCTGATACCTCCGCATAAAGCCACGTACCTCTGCCTCTGTCACATACACAAGCGGTCGGATCAGATCAAGCTCCGTACCATCCAGATGTGTCACCGGTGAGAATGTATGCACCCGTCCTTCTAACGCCTGCGACATCAGAAATGTTTCCACAACATCGTCCTTGTGATGCGCATATGCAATCTTGTTACATCCCAGCCGCAATGCAGCTTCATTGAATGCACCCTTCCGCAGCTTCGCACAAAGCGGACACATCCGTTTCTCCTGCCGCTCTATCAGAATCGGGAATATCTCTGTCGGAATGATCTCATACGGAACATCCAACGCCTCACACAAGCCTTTCACCTTAGAGAAATCCATCCCCTGTGACATCGAATCATCCTCTGCAATCATGTGAGTTTGCATATATTCCCCCACCCCTGTATCAACCGTAATCGCCACGACATCATATTTCTTCGGATAAAATTTTCGCATTCCAGCCAGTGCATACAGGAGCGTCAGACTGTCCTTTCCGCCAGAGATACCGATTGCAATCTTATCGCCATCCTCGATCATCTCATAAGCGTCCACCGCCTGCCGCACTTTGCTGTATAATTTCTGTAATTCCATATCTGTTTAAACGTTTATTCTTTCACCATCTTGTCAGCATTTATATCCAGCACAGACAAAATCACCTCTGATTTTTCCAACAACTGCTGATACTGCTTCTGTACCTCTTTCATTCTCCGGCTGTTCTCATCGTAGTTTTTCTGATCCAGGAATCGTGAACTTTCTTCCAATTGCAGATCATGAATCTTACTCTCCAACAGACGAATCTGACTTTGCAGCCGCGCATGTGTCTCCACCGGAATCTCTGTGCCAAACAACTTCTTCCTTAGTTTCTTTGTCATATTATACACACAAAAACCTATAATCGTAAATGCAATTTCAAATCCGATCAGGCTTGTCACCAGCCGGAACCATGCTTCCCATGCCTGCATAAAAAATACGTCGATCATGCCTACCGTGACAAGCAGAGACAATACGATTGCAAGCGGTGTATCGATCCACAAGACAAATCCAAGCCGTCTCCGACTGTATTTCTTGTCCACCTGCCGGTCCTCAAACTCCAGCTTTGACAGATCAAATTGCAGCTTTCCGATATCTTCGTGCAGCACATTCGTCGTTCCTGTCTGATCCGGGCACACCAGAAGCTTTTCTTCCAGTTCCGCCTGTTCCTGCTCATTTGCAGCAATTTTTTGTTGCAGTGATTGAAGCTCCATCTTTAACTGCGCCTGCTGCTCCGCCCACGCCTCTGCAACCTGTGTCGGCGTGTATGTGGATAATGTCTGTTTTCCCGTCAGCTCCTGCAAGCTTGCCAACATACCATCCGCATATTTCTTCTTTGCCATCTGTGCCGGTTCCGTCTGTTTCTGATCAAACGCCTGCAGACATTTACCAAATGCATTCTCCCGGTTTAATTCCTGCAGCAATTCATAATCAAACTCCGGTACCTCTTCCTTCTTCTCGAATCTGCGCATCGCGATCGGAACAAATTTCACGCTCGTCAACTGCTTGTCGATATAACCATAGAGAAACCCATGCTCTCCGGTTTCATCCTCATTGATCGGTTCCAAGCTTCCCGGATAATATACATGCTGCTTCTCGAACGCCAGATGCTGGTGCTTATGTCCAAGCCCGATATAGCCGAAATTCTTTCCTCCGAAATCCTCCACATCAAATGGACAGACCGTCGCACTTCCTCCATATCCAAGAAAGATATTGACTGCCCGGAGATTTCTGGCATATACACTATCGAAATCATTTCGTTCATTCTGCGCACCATACTGGCAGATTCCGTAAACATCCACATTATATTTTGCAAAATGCAGACTATCCATGATTCCCTCTGCATAGGAATTCCGCTCCGCACGTTCCGCCTCTGGCACATGATTATGGATACCTTCACAATTAAGCAGATACATCCGCGATACAAATTCATAATTCCAGAGGATGCTATCCTTTCCGAGATAATCGCATTCTCCTGTCACATAAAGAATATCCGTCTTTGCCAACCGTGCCAGCTGTGTATCGACAAATACAATATCTTCCTTCGTCGGTACATGATCAAACAGATCTCCAGTGATAAAGATCATATCCACCGGATGCAGCTCCATGTAGTCAATAAAATTCAGAAATCCATCATACAGATATGGTGTTTCTTTTCTCGTCCCCAGATGAACGTCTGCAATATGTGCAAATTTCATAGTATTTCTCCTTAAATAAAACATCAATTGTGATTTCATTTCTTAATCCAGTTTAAAAGTATAGCATATTTTTCCATTCTGCTCGCGGTTATTTTATACATTATTTCCATGATGCACATTGTACACTATTCAGATATCTTGTATTGTCACGCATTGTCTTACATTCTATTTTGTAGTATAATTTATATTGGTTATGGGAATCTGTATCACACGTTTTCCCATACAGATACCGTGAGATTATAAGAATACAAACAGGACATTATAATATGGAAAAACACGCTTTATTGATTGCGAATTCCGCGTCGATGATTGATCATTTTAATAAAGATAACATCCGCATCTTACAGGATATGGGCTATGCAATCTCGGTTGCCGCAAATTTCCAGGAAGGAAATTCCAGCACGGCAGAACGCATCCGTGCATTCGCAAGCGAACTTGCCTCACAGGATATCGAGATCATCGATCTACCGATTCCACGGAAGATTACAGAGCTTGGGAAAGCATTTAAGTCCATCCGGATTCTGAAGCGTTATATGCGGAACCATCCTTGCCAGATCGTGCATACGCAGACGCCATTTGGTGGTGTAGTCGGCAGACTTGCCGCGAAAAAGTTCCGTAAGGATGGCACGAAGGTCATCTATTTTGTTCACGGATTTCATTTCTTCCATGGTGCAGGTCTCAAGAATTATTTACTATATTATAATGTTGAGAAATGGCTGTCCCATATGACGGATTGTCTAATTACTTTAAATCAGGAGGATTATCAGGCTGCGAAACGGCGGTTCCATCACCCGAACGTCCATTATGTACCGGGCGTTGGCGTGGATACGGATGCGATTGCCTCCATCCATGTTGATAAAACAGATGTATGCCAGCGATTTGGTCTGCCATCCGACAAGAAGATTATACTGACCGTTGCGGAACTGATTCCACGAAAGAATGTAGGAACTGCAATCCGCGCATTTGCACAGTCCAACCGTGATGATGCAATCCTTGCCATCTGTGGCAAAGGCGTTCTCGAACCATCATTAAAGGAACTGGCGCAGAAACTGCAGGTTGGTAACCGCGTATTTTTCGCGGGCTATCATACGGACGTGCTGGATCTGTACCGATGCTCCGATCTGTTTTTATTTACAAGCTTGCAGGAAGGATTATCTGTCGCTGTTATGCAGGCGATGGCTGCCGGACTTCCGATTATCGCATCTGATATCCGCGGCAACCGCGACCTGCTTGCATCGGAACCTCATACACAGGGCAGACATTATCTGCTTCCAACGAAGGACGCAGATGCTTATGCAGCGAAGATCAATAAAATTCTCGACGATTCTTCCCTTGCACAGGCACTTGGTACGGAAAACCACGCAAACTGTAAAAAATATTTTGACATCGCGCTTGTGCACAAACTAATGACTACGATTTATACAGAGTTGACCAACTAACGGTCTACGATATCGCATTTATAAAAGGAGACTATTATGTATACAGTTCAGGTTCTGCTATCCACTTATAACGGCGAAGCTTACTTGAAAGAACAATTAGACAGTATCTTGAATCAGAAAAATATTGCCGTAAAGCTGTTCGTCCGTGACGACGGTTCTTCGGATGGCACCGTGGAAATCCTGCGCGCTTACGCCGCACTCCACGAAAATATCCAATACTTATGTGGCGAAAACTGTGGCGTTGTCGCTTCTTTTTTCCGTCTGTTTGAATTATCTGATCCGAATGTGGATTTCTATGCCCTCTCCGATCAGGATGATGTGTGGGACGAGGACAAGCTTTCCATCGCCTGCCAGAAGCTTGAGCAGATGCGCAAATCGAAATCTCAGAAGAAAAAGAAGAATGATTCCCAGATCCGTGCATTTAACACACCGTTGCTTTACTGCTGCGATGCCTGGAATACCAATGATTCCCTGAATCTGCTTCCGAAGTCCATGCAGACCGCAGGCAGGGAGCTGATTCCGGACTTCCGGAATGCTTTGATTGAGAATATCGCCCGCGGCGCCAGCATTGTATTTAATCAGGCCCTTATGTCCTATATCCGGATCAGCATGCCACAGGATATCTACATGCACGACTGGTGGATTTATCTTGTTGCGTCCTGTTTCGGCGAAGTTTACTACGACAGCGCCGCCCACTACAAATACCGCCAGCACGCGGGAAATACGCTTGGTGCAGCAGCTCCTTCCGGATGTTCGAAATTCTTCCGCCGCTTAAAGCAGAGCCGCACGAACGGCGGACACATCTCCAGACAGGCAAAAGCCTTTGAGCGGATCTACCATGTGCCAGAGGAGAAACAGCAGTTTTTGAACATTGTTACGAAGTATCAGGACGTAAAATCCTACCGTAAAATGGGCAAATCCGGAAAATACTTATTCCGACAGGATAAAAAGGATAATCGCGTCTTTCAGCTTATGTTTTATTCTAACCATTTGTAATTGACTTCGTTTTCCTTTTCGTTTATAATGTTTTTTGAATTTTTCTAAAGCAAAAAGAATGAAAATATAAAAATCAAACGGAAAGAGGAATGAGCTATGGCAGTAAAGTACATTTTTGTCACTGGCGGCGTTGTATCCGGTCTCGGTAAGGGTATTACCGCAGCATCGCTTGGCCGTCTGTTGAAGGCGCGCGGCTACAAAGTGATCAGCCAGAAATTTGATCCATATGTCAATATGGACCCGGGAACCATGAACCCAATTCAGCATGGCGAAGTATTTGTAACAGATGACGGTGCAGAAACCGATCTGGATCTTGGACACTACGAGCGTTTTATCGACGAGAGTCTGAACAAGGGTTCCAACGTGACAACGGGAAAGGTTTACTGGAGCATCCTGAACAAGGAGCGCCGTGGTGACTTCGGCGGGCATACCGTTCAGATCATCCCTCATATTACAAACGAAATCAAAGATCGTTTTTATCGCAACCCAGATGCAAAGGACAATGAGATTGCGATCATCGAAGTTGGCGGTACTGTCGGCGATATCGAGAGCCAGCCGTACATGGAAGCCATTCGTCAGTTCCAGTTGGATGTCGGACATGAAAATTGCATCATGATCCACGTCACACTGATTCCTTACTTAAAATCATCCGGCGAACTGAAGACAAAGCCGACACAGGCAAGTGTAAAGACCTGTCAGTCGCTTGGTATCCAGCCAGATATCTTAGTCTGCCGTTCCGATCTTCCGTTAGACAAAGCAATCAAAGATAAGATTGCCAGCTTCTGTAACGTTCCTAGCGAATGTGTCATCCAGAATTTAGATGTGGATGTATTATATGAAGTGGTTCTTGCTATGGAACATGAGAAGCTTGCCGATGCGGCCTGCAAATGTCTCCATATTCCATGTCCAAAGCCAGATCTTGACGACTGGATCGCTATGGTGGACAACTGGAAGCATCCACAGAAAAAGGTGCGTGTAGCCTTAGTTGGAAAATACGTCAGCCTGCACGACGCTTACATCTCTGTTGTAGAATCCCTGAAGCATGCCGGCGTGGCGCATCGGGCAGACGTCGAGATTAAATGGGTCGATTCTGAACTTGTAACAAAAGAAAATGTTGCAGAGATCTTAGGCGATGTATCTGGTATCCTGGTACCGGGCGGCTTCGGTGACCGTGGTATCGAGGGCATGATCGAAGCAATCACCTATGCACGCGAAAATAAAATTCCTTACCTTGGCTTATGCCTTGGTATGCAGCTTACAATTGTGGAGTTCATGAGAAATGTTGTTGGTTATCCGGACGCAAACAGCTCCGAGTTTAACCCAAGCTCCAGCCATCAGGTTATCCATATCATGCCTGACCAGAATGGAGTCACAGACTTAGGTGGAACATTAAGACTTGGTTCTTATCCTTGTGTACTTGATAAGAGTTCAAAAGCATACCAGTTATATGGTACTGACCATATCAACGAGCGTCACAGACATCGTTATGAGGTAAATAACGATTACAGAAAGGTACTGACTGATCACGGCATGATGCTGTCCGGTTTATCTCCAGATGGTCATATCGTAGAGATGATCGAGCTTCCAGATCACCCTTGGTTCATCGGAACACAGGCACATCCGGAATTCAAGAGCCGCCCGAACAAGGCACATCCATTATTCTTAGGATTTGTTGGCGCTGCGATTGCACATTCTGAAGAAGCATGATATACTAACTCCTGTCGGCAAACAGATTTTGTGACACAAAAGAAAAAGAAAGGTTTTCGCAACCCTTATGAAGGCAGGAGAATTTATCAGAAAATATAATCACATATGGACACTGCTCTACATCGTTTTCTACATGCCATGGTTTATGTGGCTGGAGAAAACAGTAACTACGGATTTTCATCTTGTATCGATGCCTATCGATTACAAGATTCCATTCTGTGAATATTTTATCATTCCATATTTCTTTTGGTTTTTGTTCGTTCCGGCAATTGTCGGATACGAGTTCTTCTACTCGAAGAAAGAATTTTACCAGTGTTGTGCGTATCTGTTCAGCGGCATGACAATCTTCCTGATCATCTGCACGGTATGGCATAATGGCTTGAATCTGCGACAGGATATCTCCTACCGCAACAATCTGTGTGCCAAATTGGTAAAAATGTTGTACAAGACGGATACAAGCACAAATGTATTCCCAAGCTTACATGTATTCAACACGCTTGGCTGTCTCGTCGCCCTGTACAAGAGCAAGGGGATGAAAGATAAAACGTGGATTAAGGTGATTGCTACAGTAATCGGCATCTTGATCATCCTATCCACATTGTTTTTGAAGCAGCATTCCGTATGGGATGTCATCGGTGCATTTGCAATGGCGGCAATCCTCTATCCGATTGTCTATGTGATCCCTGGGGGCAGAAAGCAGAAAGAAACGAAATAATTATCTGTTTCACACCGAACTGATATAAACAAAAAATTCCGAAGTCTGTTATAAACAAACTTCGGAATTTTTATTTGTCTAATTAAATCCAAACAGCTTCTGGAACAGACGATATCCGGTTCTTGCAAACCACCTGCCCGTTGGTCCGTGCAGATTGAACACAATTCCAAACAATGTTGTTCGAAGCTCCTTGTATAATTCCGCATCGGTATCCTTCAGATACTTCCACAGTTCTTTTTTCTTCTTATACAGCTCCTTGTCCTTCGATACAACACAGATACTTGATGCAACACACATCATCATATCTAAGTACTGGAACAGAAACCGATACATCTGTGGCGGAAGGTCTTTTCGGTTCTCACTGAAAAATTGAATCAGCGTCCGGTTCACCAGCATCTGCTGATCAATACGTTTCATCATCGTCTTTTCATTTACCGACTGCCCTTCTCTGCCAATATAATAATGATACAAATCAACATTTAAATACATCAGCTTCTTCACATGGATCATAGGCTCAAAAATATAGAGATTATCCACGTAAAATGTGTGCTTCGGGAGTTGCAGTCCACAGTCCTTCAGCAGCTGTGTCCGGTAAATCACCGAATGCATCAGTACATACTGAAACTTGTTGAACCGAATCCGGCTGTCTTCCCAGCTTATGATCCGTTTCTCCGGCAAAGCACCGTGATAACGCATGACGCGCTTCTTCCGGCGTTCTACCTTGTCATAAATATAGTTGGAGAGCAGGACATCCAGATCCTTCTCATCTTCCACAAGCTTCTTCAGAACCTTCAGCACCTGCTTATAGGCTTCTTTGTCTAGCCAGTCATCACTGTCAACGACCTTGAAATAGACTCCGGTTGCATAGGCGATACCGGCATTTACCGCATCGCCATGCCCTCCATTTTCTTTATGAATTGCCTTTATGATCGTCGGATATTTCTCCGCATAGGCATCTGCGATCTTCGCGGTGTCATCTGTAGACCCATCATCCACAATCAATATTTCTACCAGTTCGCCACCAAGCAATGCGTGATCGACGCACTTCTTCATATAGTCCTGCGAATTATAGCAGGGAATTGTGATGGTTAATACTTTTTTATTCATAAATTATTCAATTACCTTAATCCAGCCTTCTGGTGCCTCAATACGGCCCATCTGAATACCTGTCAAAGCGTCATACAGCTTCTTTGTATATGGTCCCATCTCTTCCATGCCACTTGGGAAGCAGATTTCCTTGCCATGATCGTTGATTTTTCCAACCGGTGAGATAACTGCGGCTGTACCACACAGACCACACTCTGCGAAATCCTTAACCTCATCGAGGTAAACTTCTCTGTGTTCTACCTTCATGCCAAGGTACTTTTCTGCAACTACCATCAAAGAACGACGCGTGATAGAAGGAAGGATACTGTCTGACTTCGGTGTTACCAATGTGCCATCCTTCGTGATGAAGATGAAGTTTGCTCCACCTGTCTCCTCTACCTTTGTCCGTGTTGCAGCATCAAGATACATATTCTCAGCAAATCCCTGATTATGTGCATCAACGATTGGGTATAAGCTCATAGCGTAGTTCAGTCCAGCCTTGATATGACCGGTTCCATGAGGGGCTGCACGATCATAATCACTGACACGGATTACGATTGGCTTTGCGCCACCCTTGAAGTAAGGACCAACTGGTGTACAGAATACACGGAACTGATACTCATCCGCCGGCTTTACACCGATAACCGGGTTGCTGCCGAACATATATGGACGGATGTAAAGAGTTGCTCCAGAGCCATACGGCGGTACCCAGTCAATATTTGCTTCCACCGTCTTTACGACTGCATCTACCCACTTATCTTCCGGATATACAGGCATCTCCAGGCGCTTGCAGGAATCTGCCATACGGGATGCATTTAAGTCCGGGCGGAAAATAACAATCTGTCCCTTCTCTGTTGTATATGCCTTCAATCCTTCAAAACATGTCTGTGCATACTGAAGCACACCGGCACACTCACTCAGAGTAACGGTTGCGTCATCTGTCAGCACGCCATCATCCCATGCACCATTCTTGTAGTTTGATACGAAACGCTTGTCTGTCTGCACATAGCCAAAGCCGAGTGAAGACCAATCAATATTTTTGCTCATGATCTATAACTTCCTTTCCCTCATGCGTATTATCTGCCCTTTATTTTACCACTCATATGTAATTATGCAAGTAGAAAATAGCATATTTGAGCGTTTTTGCTTGTTTTAACTGTTCAAAATTTTTATTTTATTATTTTTTGAGTGCAATTGCCTCGATTTCAATCTTCACATCCTTTGGAAGCCTTGCTACCTCCACACACGAACGTGCCGGACAGTCCTTCTCAAAAAATGTCGCATACACTTCATTCACTGCTGCAAAATCGTTCATATCCTTGATGAATACGGTTGTCTTTATCACATGGTCTGCATCGCTGCCTGCCTCGTTCAGCAACGCGATCAGATTTCCGATTGCCTGCTTTGCCTGTGCCTTAACATCGCCTGTCTCAAGCTCGCCTGTCTCTGGAATAATCGGAATCATACCAGATGTATAAATCATATCTCCAACTGCAATCGCCTGTGAGTATGGTCCGATTGCGGCTGGCGCCTTTGGTGTCTGAATCACTGTCTTCATAATATAAGTACCTCCTTTTGTGGTGCTGCCCCCTCACATTCGTTCGGCGGCATGTCGTCGGCGCATCCTGAATATGTGCTTCGCACATATGCGCCCTCCTCCTATAACTATTATCTAATCAACAAGTTCGATTGTCTTCTCCGTAATACGGATCTTTCCCTCTTTCAGGAGACGTCCACAGGCACGCTTAAACGCGTTCTTACTGAGTCCGAACTCTTTTTTAATTATATCCTTGTCTGCCTTATCTGTAAACGGTAAAACGCCCTTATAGCTCTTTATAACGGCATATACCATCTCACTGTCCTCTTCCATCTGTGCATATGCAAGCTTCCGCGATGCGAGATCTGCCTTTCCATCCGGACGGATCTTTACGATTCTGCCATGTACCTCATCGCCGACGCGTACCGGTGCATACAGCTCACTTGCATAAATCAGTCCCGGATATTTATCGTCAATTGCCACAAATGCGCCGAAATCCTTCTTGAACTCATACACAGTTCCAACGAAATCCTGTCCTTCCTCGTAGCCCTCGATCGGCTGCAATTCCTTTCCGACCTTCATCGAAACTGCCAGACGCCCAGACTTGTCCACATACATCCGCACCAGATAGGACTTTCCAGCTTCCACTTTCGCTGTCTGTTCCTTAAATGGAAGCAGTACATCGCGTTCCAGTCCACAATCCATAAATGCACCCAGGCTTGTCACACTCTTGACCTGAAGCTTCTTCACTTCACCTACGGTGATCAATGGTGTATTCGTCGTCGCGATGATACGATCCTGTGAATCTCGGTAAATAAACACACGCAAGGATGCACCCGCTTTCACGCCCTCCGGCACCTGCTTCCTTGGAAGCAGCACAGTCTCTGCAGTCGAGCTGTCCTCTTCACCGAGATATATGCCAAAGTCCTTCGAACGAATGACTTTCAAATCATTCCATTTTCCAATTTCTATCATATTTTCCTACTTTCTAAAAAATAGACCACAAACATGCGTGGTCTATTTTTTCTTGTCCTTATTCAACTTCAATACTTTGTTCTTGATAAATGCTGTCTCTGTTTCATCGGCTTTCTGAAATCCCAGGTTTTTCAATACTTCCTTCGAATTCGTAAGAGAAAACACAGACATACCTTTCTCGCTCATCTTGTCCTTATAGCCATTAAACACATCCACAATCGCATACATATCCTTTGTTCTGCGATCCGGACTTGCAATCACGTTTCGGATACACCATGAATTAAACTCACTGCCCTTCTCCGGCACCTGTACATCGTCGCCCTTGACTTTCTTTACATATATGCTTTCTGTATCACAAATGGCCCACGGAACCACATATATTACGCTGCTCATACTTACTTCCTTTCAAATGGTTGTTCACTACGCAATCGATTTACAAAAATCTTTGTTTTCTCCTAGCGTTCAACGTAAGCAATCATATAGTATTTGTTTCCGTTTGTCAAACAATTATTTAACCAATTCCTGACAAGTAGGCGGAATTGTAGTATGTTTCAACTTTTTGTAAAATTTTTTCAAAAAAAGCTTGCAATTTCAAAAGACATGTAATATAATACCATCTTGTGAGACACAAAAGAGTCTCCAAACTTCATAATGATGGGCTATCGCCAAATGGTAAGGCACTGGACTCTGACTCCAGCATTTTCCAGGTTCGAATCCTGGTAGCCCAGTTTGTAAGACGATCGAGATTCGATCGTCTTTTTATTTTGAATTGCAAGCCCCTATTTATCCTACGGATAATATATGCAACAGAATCCTAAGCAGACACGCGCGGGTAACGCCCCATCGCTTCGGTCTGCTTGAGAATTCGTTGATATGTTGCATCCTTATTTACATTTTGGTGGCTTGCATATTCAATATAGAATTAAAGATCGAATCTCTGGTCTTACTTACCTTATTCGCTATATACACTGCACACACTCACATTCCGCTTCGCTCCATGTTTGTGTCGCGCTGGCGCGCTATACCCCTGCATGCATGCTGATTCGTTTGCGAGTTAACTCGCACGAATCGCGTTCATGCAGGTGTGCAGTGCTTGCAGGAACGCGCAAAAAAGCCTCCCGATTACTCGAGAAGCTTTAAGGGTATGCGGCCGAGAAGATTCGAACTCCCGACACCTTGGTCCGTAGCCAAGTGCTCTATCCAGCTGAGCTACGACCGCATCTATGTTGTTTCTCACAACAGATGATATTCTATCGTAGATTTCAATGATTGTCAAGTGATTTCTGCAAATTAAACATATTTAATTATCCCATATAATCCGGTATTCTATTAGTCTCATGGGCAGTGTTAACAGCTATCTCCAAATTCATTGCCGGTTCTGTAATCATACACTACCTCACAATTCTCTCCTGTACAGACAGAAATCCAGTAATCATCCATTCGTTGCATAGAATACCGATACAGTGTTCCTTTCACCGTTTGCCGATAAGGATCAACCTCGAATGAATTCAGTGGTACGCTGATACCATCACCCGTAAGCTTCAAATATGATTCTTTCATCGTCCACAGATAGAAAAATCGATCATTTATATCCATCGACGTATCCGGCTGCAGCATGTCTGTTTCTATGTTCATCTCATGGTTTTCTTCAGATATATCACCAATTTGATTCTCTTCAGAATCAGCACCCGCCACATACGCATATTCTGCCTCTGTATAGCACCGTTTTGCAACATGCAGGTTCTGCGTGCGTATTTGCTCGATATCGACGCCCAAAGGCACATCTCCGTGTGCCAGGACGACATAATCACCCGCATGGGAGAGATTGAAATAAAACTCCGGATGTCCCTGTACCGTCGGCTTTCCATTCTCATTTTTTTCAAGCACCAATGCCTGTGGGTGGATACCAAGCTTTTCTTCTACAAGTGTCTGCAGCAACAAACCTGCTATGATCGATGTATATGCTGGTTCCCACCTGCGAAAAGCCAATACCCGGGACTTTCGTTCCGGGTATAAGCGTTCGACCAATTCATCAAAATGTTGTTCTATGTATTCCTGATTTACTTGTACAACAGACACATGAATCTTTGTCATATTATTTATCTTCCAGTTCTGCAAGGATACGGAAAAGAATGCTGATCTCCTTTTCTCTTGCAAGTTCAAAATAGTTCTTGAAGCGGACAGATGACTCGATCTCACCTGTGATAGAGATACGGACAAGCAGGTTACGGGCAGTCAGCATATTTCGGACAACCGTCTGGTACTCATTGATCGTATCCTCGTTATATTTCAAGAATCCGTGACTCATCAGATACTTAATACGCTCTAACATCAAAACCTTATGGTCATACATGACATGCAATGCACGGATATCGAAATCCGGCTCCTCTGCATGTAGCTGCTTCTCGATCTGTGCAAGCACCTTGTCATAAACCCTGATACCAAATGTTGTATCATCAAATCGGTTGCGCAGCATACGGAAATGATCCTTTGTATCCTGTGAATTCAGGTACTCACTGATTGTCTGCTTGATCAGCTCAACATCCACTTCATAGATTGGATGCTCGGTGTTCTTCATAACAACATACAATCCACGACCGCCCTTGTGATCATCCTTAAATACATGGTCATCCTGCTCTGTGATAACCTCATAGCCACGCTCCAGATCAGAGAAACTGACTGTGTTGTATGAATAATGATCCTGGAATGTGAAGTCTCCTACATAGAATACTTCCTCATCACGGTTATATCCATAGATAAACAACTCATGAGGGAACTTGTAATCAACCTCTGCATCACACAAAATCTTTGCCTCATCAAATACACCATATACATATCCATTCAGATCGATTGTCTTGATAATGAAGTCAATAATGTTTCCACAGTAGCTCTGAATCTGCTCTTTTGTAAGAAGCGAGAACATCAGATATGGACACTGCTTCAATGCGCTGCTTCCTGGCATCATATCTGCGAGAAGCATATCATCGCCTGTGAAGATCTCCTGAATGTTGTAGCAACGAAGCTGAATATAGTTGCTGAAAATCCATTTCTTTGCATTCTCATCATCTGAGAGAATGGAAAACAGTGTTGCATGCCACTGCCAAGATGTAATCATTGGATATGTTACTGGTAATTTTTTCATATCTGCCATTTTACTGTTCCTCCCAATCTATGCTAATTTTTCTGCTATCACTGCTGCGATATCGCTGAACGAATCGTAATCGCTGAGTGCAAGCTCGTAATCGGTAAATGAAATATCAAACTTGCTTTCTGCTGCTACAAGCAGGCGAATCAAAGATACGGAATTCACGCCATATTCGTTTACCATATTTGCATGCATATCTGCCTCATCCAATTCCGGTAACACATCATGAATCACTTCCGCAAGTTTCGTTACAATCTGTTCCTTTTCCATTGTCTGTACCCCCTTGGTATAAATTACTTTCTCGATGTCTCAAGTACTTTAATTTTACTATTATTACGTCTGAAAAGCAAGAAAAAAAGAGTGCGCATGCACTCCGTGTCGGAATACATTCACACTCTTTTCTCTGTCAGGGCTAAATCCTAGTACTTTGTAACGTTCAGCTTTACGCCAGGACCCATTGTAGAAGCTACTACCAAGCTCTTAATGTACTGTCCCTTTGCTGCTGCCGGCTTAGCCTTAACAACTGCATCTATTAAAGTCTGGAAGTTGTCTGTTAACTGCTCCTCTGTGAAAGAAGCCTTTCCAATTGGCACATGGATAATGTTTGACTTATCAAGTCTGTACTCAATCTTACCAGCCTTAATATCGTTGATTGCCTTTGTTACGTCCATAGTAACTGTACCAGCCTTTGGATTTGGCATCAAGCCCTTTGGTCCAAGGACACGGCCAAGACGTCCAACAACACCCATCATATCCGGTGTAGCAACAACAACATCAAAATCCAACCAGCCTTCGTTCTGGATCTTTGGTACAAGCTCATCTCCACCTGCGTAATCAGCGCCTGCTGCAAGAGCCTCGTCTACCTTGTTACCCTTGGCAAATACGAGAACCTTTACAGTCTTACCTGTTCCGTGAGGAAGAACAACTGCACCACGAACCTGCTGGTCTGCATGACGACCATCAACGCCCAGACGGAAGTGAGCTTCGATTGTCTCATCAAACTTTGCGCTGGCTGTCTTCTTAACGAGTGCAACAGCCTCTTCTAAGTCATATGTTTTTGTCTTTTCAATAAGCTTTGCAGCTTCTGAATATCTCTTACCTGTTTTCATTCAAATAAACCTCCTGTAGTTTTTGCGGGAGCGACCCTCCTACGATTATTTCTTATTAGTCCTCAACTTCGATTCCCATAGAACGAGCTGTACCAGCGATCATGCTCATAGCAGCCTCAAGGCTTGCTGCATTCAGGTCTGGCATCTTCAGCTCAGCGATCTCCTGAACTTTAGCCTTAGAAATCTTTGCAACCTTTGTCTTGTTCGGTGTTGCAGATGCTGACTTAAGGCCGCACGCCTTCTTAAGCAGTACTGCTGCCGGTGGAGTCTTAGTTACAAAGCTGAAACTCTTATCTGCATAAACTGTAATTACAACAGGGATGATCATATCGCCCTGATCAGCAGTTCTTGCATTAAACTCCTTTGTGAACTGTACAATGTTAACACCGTGCTGTCCAAGTGCAGGACCAACAGGTGGTGCAGGTGTTGCCTTTCCTGCAGGAATCTGTAATTTAATATATCCTTCTACTTTCTTAGCCATTATAGCTACCTCCTAAACCTCTTACATCTTCTGGATATCTCCAAATCCAATCTCAACAGATGTAGCACGTCCGAAAATGTCAACGTCAATGGTTACGGTTCTCTTGCTCTCGTTAATTGCCTTAACAACAGCAACATTGCCTTCCCAAGCTCCGGTAATAACCTTGATCTGATCGCCAACCTCCACATCAATGTGTACCACTGGTGCCTCAGTCACGATACCCATCGCACGCATTTCACGTTCCGTGAGTGGAACCGGCTTGGATTCCGGACCTACAAATCCTGTAACACCCCGTGTGTTACGAACTACATACCATGTAACATCGTTCATATACATATGAACCAGAACATAACCCGGAAACAACTTTCTCTGAACTGTCTTCTTCGCGCCTGTCTTTGTTGTCTCAATTACCTCCTGAACCGGTACGGTTACCTCAAGGATTTGCTCTTGAAGCTTTCTGTTTTCAACAGTCTTCTCGATATCATTTTTCACCTTGTTCTCATAACCTGAGTAGGTATGAGCTACATACCATCTTGCCTCACCATCGGTCGGAATTCCGCTTTCTGGTGTCCCAGATGCTGCAGCTTCGTTTTCGAATAGTTCTGACATACATTCACCTACCTAACCAACAATATAAGTTAAACCGATCTGTAACAGGTAATCCACACCTGCAATGATAAATCCGAGTATTACGGAAATCACGATTACAGCCGCAGACTGTCTCACGAGCTTGTCCTTTGTCGGCCAAGTGATCTTGCCGAACTCTGCTTTCAGCTCCTGAAACCAGCTTCTCTTCAAAGAAGGTGAAGATGTCTCTTCTTTTTTTGACATAGACTACTCCTCCGATTACTTTGTTTCCTTGTGCATCGTGTGCTTCTTACAGAACTTACAATACTTCTTTGTTTCCATTCTGTCCGGATGCGTTTTCTTATCCTTTGTCATATTGTAATTACGCTGTTTACAATCCTGACATGCCAATGTAATTTTTACACGCACAACTGTCCACCTCCATATTTATTTTTTCACAGATGACATCTTAGAATCCTATTTTTTCGTGCAAAAAAAAAGGACCTCTTCCATCGCAAGCTTTAGAATAACAAAACATACATATAAAGTCAAGGAAAAAGTTGAATTTTTACGATATTTATAATATATTTAATAATAACAATGCAATTATATTGGGAAAGGAGGCCTTCTTATATGAATATATCACAAGTGTACAATTATTTAAACCATGATCTCATACCGAAGCGTCGCACGCGCACGCATAAGGCTTCCGAACTCAAAGCTGTCTATAACAGTATTTCCAAATACAATCAGTCATCGCCGCTCTATCTGGTTTCCCTCTCGGAATCGAGACAGGAGCATATGATTGATATCAAGGAACAGGCGCTGACCCTGCGTGACATCACAGATCAGTTGGCGAATCCTGACAGTGAGCTTTACACGAAGAAGCAGATCTTCACGGATAATCCCGATGCAGTATCCGGTTCTTTCCGCGCACATGCGTCCGGCGAGCTCCCGGATCATATGACACTGCAGATTGACCAGCTCGCCAGCGAGCAGATCAATGTCGGCACTTACCTTGATTCCGACAGCGTGGCACTCGCCCCGGGCAGCTACAGCTTTTCCATGCAGACAACGCACGGCAATCTGCCGTTTACATTGTCCGTCTCCGGCGATGATACAAACCTGTCGCTGCAGGAACAGCTTGCCGATCAGATTAACCGCAGACATATTGATGTATGCGCTTCTATTATAAAGGAAGGAAATACAAGTGCACTCATGCTTGCATCTGCGGATACAGGCACGCCAGAGACAGTTTCTTCCTTATATTTTACATTTGATAAAAAACAGGGGGGCGAAGTAGTTGATGCTTTCGGACTTGATCAGATACAGACCTACCCGGAAAATGCACGGTTTTATATCAACGACCTCGTGCATTCCGCAACCTCCAACCATATCTCAATCAATCAGGTTGCGGAATTTGATTTTCACAGGGTCACCGATACACCGGTAAATGTGCAGTTCACACCGGATAAAAGTCTGCTTGTCGACCAGATGACGAACTTTACCGATGCATACAATCAGTTGGTAACCCTCTCTGAGGAAAGCGAGCCAACGTCCATCGGCAGCCGGAATCTCTATCACGATATCTCCGGTATTGTCACACGTCACGAAGAACAGCTTGCTTCCATCGGCATCACCATTGGCGAAGATCACCGCATGCAGTTTGATGCAGAGCAGGCAAATGGCGTTTCGTATGACACACTAAATACTTTGTTTGGAGATAACTCCAATCTGCGCACAGATATCGGAAAGACAGTGAATCGTCTTACCTTAGATCCACTTGCTTATATCGACCGCCTGATCGTGACATATCCAAATGCAAAAGAAAAACAGACCGCAACCTATACGCAGTCTGTTTACAGTGGTCTGATGTATAATAATTATGCATAATATTCTCTATTTAAAAAGCAGTATACAGATGCCGGCAAGAATCAGCAAATGCAATGGATAAAATATGTAGAATACCCATTTTAATTTCAACCCACGTTTTCCATTGTAAAAATGCACGATGCACGCATCCACAAGTGCGCATAATTCTGACATATCTAATACCGATAATACAACACAGGGAGCTGCCATACGCAGTTCCTTTTTTTGATTCCGGAATCCATATGCCGTACAAATTGCCATGACACCGATTGCACCATAATCGGTATGCAGTGCATACGCAAGTGCCGCGCCAAGTGCAGACACACCAACGATCAGAATTATTTTCAGGATTGTATCCATCTGCAGGGTACGCAAGCCCTCCAACGCGGTCAGTACAATCATGCCGATTGCCAATGTGAAGAATACATTCTGACTGGTAAATTCCAGAAAATGCCCTTGCAGGATCCATTTTGCTGACAAATTCACCGCCAGATCAAACGGAATCTCTGAAACAACCGCAAACAGCAACAGGCGTCCAATATAGCGAAAGCGGTTATGTGTATACTGAAATCCTTCTAATAATAAGAAGATAAATATCGGAAATGCCAGTCTGCCAATTCCCCGCAGAGCATAATACAAAGCAACCATGCCTGTCATACGCACATTTCCAAGCGCGTCAAAATTATTGGGATTGCGCTGGACAAGCTGTAACACGATGGTTGCCCCAATGTGATCGATCAGCATCGTGACCATGGCAATGATTTTGAGCGTACTGCCTGTAATCCCCGTACGTATATCTTCTGTTTTCTCTGCCTGCATCACCTGTTCCAATCTACCAGTCTCCCTCTTCTTTCATCATGTGCATATTCGTCATCCTGTTCTGTGGCAGTTACGCTTTCATCTCCTGAAACACTCTGGCCGCGACTTCCGGAAGGTCGCTGAACTTCTCGATTTCTGCAACCTCTGTATTAATCGTTCCAAATCCATATTTTGCATGAATAAAGGTCGCCCCCGCCTGCATCGTCGCATCATAATCGCCCTGAATATCGCCGACATAGATGGTCTGCTCCAGACCATTCCGCTCCATCACAAGGCGGATATTGTCCCCCTTGCTCTTCTCGTTATTCCCATAACACTCAATATCTTCGAAATACGGGCCAAAATTATAATAGTCCAGAAATGCCTCGATATAGCCACTCTGGCAATTGCTTACGATATACAAATGGTATCGTTTTTTAAGCTTTTTCAGTGTATCCTCCAGTTCTGGAAACAGCTTGCCGCCATTTCTGCGGAGATACTCGTTCTCCCAGTCACAGCATTTCTCCAGAAGTGCCTGCTGTGCTTCTTTATCAAGCTCCGGGAATACGATCTGTGCGATCACATCCATCGTCTTTCCCATCACAGCTTTCACATCCGCTTCTGTGATATTCATGTCCTTCTTATACTCATTGTGAATCACCTGTGTCCATGACTTTGCGACGCCATCCGCAGAATCCCACAATGTGCCATCCATGTCAAATATGATACCCTGTTTCATCGTAAGTCTCCTTTATATTGAAATTTATATCTTATTTATTCCCAGAAATATTTTCTGCATACACATGTACCCTCCGCATTATCTGCATCATCGAATACCACATGCCAAATATGTTTATGCATTACTGTGCCACGCTCTGTGTCTTCAACCGTCTGCTTATCCTACGACGCACAATCACAAGGCAGACCACGTGTGCGCAGATTGTGATGATCCAGCTTACCGGATACGTCAGATACAGTGACTGCGGCGTATGGAACCGTTCGTACATACGGAAAAATGTAAATATCCACAACAGCCGGAGTCCGCATGCGCCAATCAGCGATACGATCGTCGGCATCACGGAATATCCAAGTCCCCGCAGCGAGCCAACCATGACATCCATAATACCACACAGCGCATAGACTGTACATATAATCTTTAATCGATTCATGCCAGCCACTTTTACCGCCGCACTCCTCGTATAAAATCCAAGCAGATCCGTTCCGAAGAATACTGCTAGATTGCCAAGTACCAGACCGGTCACGATCACACACGCCTGTGCAGTAAATAAAATCTTATTCACACGCTCGTATTTGCCCGCGCCGACATTCTGGCTCGTGAAGCTGATCGTGCCCTGATAAAATGAGTTCATCGACACATACACAAAGCCCTCGATATTGCTTGCTGCAGAATTCCCGGCAACGACCGTCGAACCAAAGGAATTGACGGACGACTGGATAATGACATTTGATATGGCAAAGATCACACCCTGCAGGCTTGCCGGGAGTCCGATACGCAGAATCTCTGCAAACCGCTTCGGATGAATCCGAAGCTTCGACGGTGTGAGACGGATACTACCCTTTTCTTTCATCATGCAGCGGATGACCAGACTGGCAGAAATCGTCTCGGAGATAACCGTCGCAAGTGCAACACCTGCCACGCTCATACGGAACACAATTACAAAAAGCAGGTTCAGTCCAATATTGATAGCGCCTGCCGCCGACAGGTAATACAGTGGTCGTTTCGTATCTCCGACTGCACGCAGGATGGCACTGCCGAAGTTGTATATCATCATCGATGTCATACCTATAAAATAAATGCGCAGATAGGTTGTCGCAAGCGGAAGTACATCCTCCGGTGTCTGCATCCAGATCAGGATCTGTCTCGCTCCAATACAACCGACCACAGTCAGAATAATACCGCTGAAAACGCTCAGAAGCATCGCCGTGTGTACCGTATCGCTGACATCTTCCTCCGCCTTCGCACCATAGAACCGCGCAACCAGTACATTTGCACCAATCGACAGTCCAAGGAAAAAGTTCGTCAACAGATTGATGAGTGCCGTGTTGCTTCCGACTGCCGCAAGTGCGGTATCACCCGCAAAGTTTCCAACAACAATGATATCTGCCGCGTTGAACAAAAGCTGTAACACACTCGAACACATCAGTGGCAGCGTAAACGCCAGCAGCTTCGGCAGGATGGCACCGTTGCACATATCGATCTCATATTTTTTCTTACTTTTCGTCTCTCCGGACACGATGTTTCGCCTCCATTATATCTCGTAATTCGCTATTTTTTTCTCTGATAGTCATATCTCATGCACATTTTGATTCTCATGCTGTCACGATTGCAGATTCCCGTTCTCGATATTCGGCTTCAGGAAATTCTCGTACGCATAGTCCCACAGCGTCTTCGACCCTTCCGGCGTAATCTCGTTGCGCTTCATTACCTGCTCCGCACGCACGCCCCGGTCTTTCCAGTCAAAGCCGCCCGTACTTGCGGTGAGCATCATCGGCTGCAGGTTGTCCATTGCCCGCGCGAACTTCGCTTCCGGCGTCTCCTTTGCCTCAAACTCCAACCAGATATCATACAGCTTCTTCGCCTGATCCTCCGGAAGCAGGTTGTAGATGCGGTCTGCCGCTTTCTTCTCCCGCGCTTCCTGCGTCTTCTTGCCTTCCTCGTCGTAGGCGTAAGTATCGCCTGCATCAATCTCCACCAGATCGTGGATAAGAAGCATCGTAACTGTCCGCAGCACGTCTATCTTCTCATTTGCATATTCGGAAAGCAGGATCGTCATGATCGCCATGTGCCATGCGTGTTCTGCATCATTTTCCCTCCGCTTTCCATCGGTTAACTTCGTCATCCGGGTGATGAATTTCTCCTTGTCGATCTCCCGGATAAAATCCATCTGTTTGTCCAATCGTTTGTTCATTTTCTCGCTCCCTTTTTATATATTGATTAAATAAATTCATGCTATGTAGGGTATCGGTTCTATTATACAAGGAACGCACAATTTACACGCATTACTATAAAGAAACGAAAAACATGGCTGGACCTTCGTTCCCTCCATGTTTTTGTTTTTGCTTTATGATTCCCTGGTTCTTCCGCTTGTAAACAACACAACTGCTGCAATCAGATCAATAATCCCCTCTGCCAGATAAAACCAATGATGTCCCTGAATATTCGGGATGATATGTATCACGCTCATCAGCGCCAGATACGCGCCGGTCACATAATTCATATATGGCACGCCCTTGATGATCAGAAATGCAAGCACGCCACTGATCAGCAACGTCACAATATTTCCAACTGAAAATCCCAATATCAGATTAACAATTCCTTTTACAATCATGTATGCCCCGATCAGAGACATCCACTTTCCGCCTGTCTGTTCCATATCTTCACCTCATTTATTTGCTTTTCAGCAATATTTCTCTATGAGTGTAACACTTTGATCGGAATAACTCAATTGTTTTCTGCTAAATCCGCATGCCTGCTACTGCATCCATAATCGCTTCTATATTATAATCTGGTGCTGATTGAATAACCGCATCATACAAAGGGGAAATCGTTTCTGTATCTTCCTCCAACTCCTCCGCAATCTCTTCCAGAGTCTTCTGTTTTTGCACTTTCTTTATAATCTGATTGACTAATTTACGTGTTTCTCCCTGTTGCCGTCCAATATCTATCATAGTTCGCTCATGCTTTTTCTCATCATATTCATATAAACTCATAGCAATCACCTCTGATTTATGTTTCTTCAAGAAATCTGCCAATATGCCCTCTTGAATGCAGGCATTCACCGCACATGTCACGGCTTCTGTAAGAGGCATTGTTTTCTGATTTTCTCGAATTTTCTCCACAAATTTCATATAGCCCCACAACGTAGGACAACTTATAAGAAGTTCATCGTTATAACCCGGATTGATATTCAACTGAACGACGATCAACTCCAAGCTAGGATGTTCCTCTGCATTTGCATACGCATCGGAAAGTCGATATTCGCGTCTTGCCGGCTGTTTCTCCAATCCATTATAAAACACGATGAACTTTGGATTCGGTAACCGAATAATCCGTGGTGAATAAATATCATCATCTCTATAGAGCAGAGAAAATGTCCGTGCCACATAATCCAGATCTCTGAGCGGGATATTCGGATTTACCGTTGACTGATGCTCATACAGATTGAGTCGCATATCAATTACACACGAAATGTCATTTTTCGCCGTCATGTATATCGCATTTTTCAGAGTTGTAATCTCCAGATCTTCTGGTGATTCATAATTCGTACCGTTCAGTGCATTATATAAGGATAGCAATTCCTTCTTATCCGAAAATAGCATTCGGAACACCGTATCCTTATATTCCCGATTTGCAGTCAATACCTCTACTGCATTTCCCCTCTTTGCTGCCTTTTTCATCGCATGTTTTGCTCTTTTTCTACCCATGCTGTTCCTCCTTTTCTGAGCGTATTGCTCGCTGCGCAGGAGGAAACAACCATGCTTTATTCCCAAAAGTCCATTTCCTCTCTGCTTATGTTGTAATGTGAATTCAAAGCATCGAAGTTCTTGGATTCTAAGAATATTAGATATGGTTTCCCATAAAATAGAATTTGAAATCTAATGCTTTTATTTAAGGTAACATAGCATAGCAAAAATGGCAAGTATTTTTTGTGGAGAAAAATAACTACATGCCCACGAATATATTTATGTATGCACAAGCGTTAAAATAAACTGCGTATAACTGCCAAGCTCGCTTCGTACCGAGATTTTACCGCCCATGCCCTCAACGATGGATTTCGTCAGGGAAAGACCGATTCCAACACTGTTCGGATTGACCTCTTTGTTGATTCGATAGAAGCGTTTGAATATATTTTTAAGTTCGGACTCCGCGATGCCGCAGCCCTCATCTTTCACATAAATGCGCGTGTACATCGGATTGTCTTCGGTCCAGATATGAATCGTTGTCTGCTCGCCGGAATAGTCGGATGCATTTTTCAGTAAGTTAATGATTGCTTCGGTCAGCCAGTCTCCGTCGCAGACGAGCATCTGTTTCTCGTCGATCTGCACGTCAATCTGCTGCCCGCGTTTCTCCGTCAGATATGCCACGCTCTCCTTTGCTTGTGCCACGAGTGCATATAGGCTGCATGGATGCTTCTCAAACTGGATGGCGCCCGCCTCGATACGCGCAAGCTTCAGCATGGACAATACCATCCACTCCATACGGCTGACCTGATTTTTTGATTCCAAAAGCATCTGCTTCTGCTTGTCGATATCTGGCACACGTCCATCATATAAAAGATCCAGAAATACCGTGAGCGACGCAAGCGGTGTTTTCAACTGATGTGAAATATCTGACATGATATCCCGCAAAAAGATTTTCTCCTCCTGCTCCTTGCGGTTGCTCTCCTTTAACGCCTGCACCAGCTTGTACAGATTCGTATATAGTTCTCCAAGCTCGCCTTGCTTATATGGCTCTGCCGGAACCTGTTCCGGTGCTTCGAGAATCTGATTCATAATATCGACGATTGCCCGCAGCTCCCGACTCATATTGCTGACTGAACGCCGCCCCGCCACGTAAGCACTTCCAAGCAGCAGACAGCCAAGTAACAGCGTCGCCCATAACTGCCAGCCACGCAGCCACAGAACAAGCACAGCAAAAACGGCGTATATGCTGTATGCGATACCGCTATATAAGAAAAATCGCTTATGAAATTGTTGTAATTCGTAACTTTTCACCTGCATGTCTAATTCATCAGCAATACGTTTCCACACTATTTTTACAGTTTCTATCCAAAAGTAATCTCCTACACCATATGTATGCTCAATCACTTTCGGAACCGGTATCCCATTCCACGTACTGTCTCAATGTATGTACCATCCTCGCCCAGCTTCTGCCGAAGCCGCTTAATATAGACCGAAAGTGTATTGTCCTCGAAAAACTCTCCATCAATATCATAGAGCTGTTCCATAATCGCACTCCGACTGATCACCTGTCCACGATGCTGCAATAAAAACCGCAGCAAACGCAGCTCGCTCGTCGTACAATCAAGCTTCTCTCCATGCTGTGTCAGCACAAATGCTTCGCCGTCGAAGGTTGTATTTCCAAACGTTATGACACGACTGCTATTTTCCTGGCTCGTCTGCCGTGCCTGCGTATAACGCCGAATATTCACTGCTGCCCGCGCCAGCAATTCCTTCACACGATACGGTTTCGTCACATAATCATCCGCCCCAAGCTCCAGCCCTTGAACAATATTTGCTTCCTCTGCAACCGCCGTCAGAAATATAATCGGGACATCGCTGTTCTTCTCCCGAAGTTCCTTGCAAAACTCAAATCCGGTTCCATCCGGCAGCATCACATCCAACAACACAAGGTCAATGCTATCGTCGAATTTCTCACGCGCCTGTGCCAGATTTCCCGCGGCAGCCACCGCATAGCCTTCCGAAGTAAGCGCATATTCCGTTCCCATTGCGAGGGCGAAATCGTCCTCCACCATCAATATCTTATGTGCCATAATCCCCGATTCCTTCTATATAACTTGGTATTCTTACGCTTATTATTTCGTGATTTCATCACCCAATCACTTCGCCAAAAGTGAGCAAGCTCCCTATGGTTCTTTTACACTCATTATATCATCAATATGAAAAAGACGCACCGCCATTTCAGATGATACGTCACATTTCTTATTAATCTCTTCGCATCGCCGTAAGCGGTGAAAGCTTTGCCGCCCATCGTGATGGGAAATAACCTGCAATCGTTCCAAGCAGCATCGCCATTCCGACTGCTGATAGCGCAAGCTTCGGCGTGATCACAGCAATCTTCGTTCCTGCTTCTAAAAGCAATGCAGATACCGCAATCCGGTTGATAATCTTTCCAAATAGCAGCGATAACAGCACGCCACACGCACCTCCGACAAGTCCATAAATTCCTGCTTCCAACAGGATCATTGCCATCAATTCGCGCTTCTCACAGCCAAGCACCTTTAAGGTTCCGATCTCGGCAACCCGGTCATAAACGGCAGTTGTCATTGTGTTGCTGATACCGATTGCCGCAACGAGGAAGGAAATGAGTCCGATGCCTCCTAACAGCAGCTCCAGCATCCGCACGGTACGCATCGCAGTATCCCGGTATTCCTTCATATTCGTTGTCTGATATCCCATATCCTGTAATTTCTTCACAACGAACCCAACGTCTTCCATCTTGCCAGCTTCGACAACCACGCTTGAGTGCACCCACGAAGTGTATGCATTTCCGTTCTTGTCGACCGGCTGTCCAAGCACGACACCTTCCTGCGCTGCATGCTTCTTCAGATAGGAACACAGCACATCCAGATCACAATACACTGTCTGGGACTGCTCGCTGAATGCATCCGCATCGCCCTGCATCACACCTGCTATTGTCAGGCGGTCTATGATCTCATTTTCGCCAAGTCCAAGTGAGACCTTTGCCTTCTCTCCGACCCACTTATTCAAGTCTCCATCGCTATCCTGATAGCTGGTCATAGTGTTATCATGGAAGAACATATATCCCATCGCATTTCCGATTACCATCTCCGGTTTCCGGGCATGCTCCGACAGGCTGGATGTATCCGTCAGCGCGATTGCAGCTAACTGCTCTGAAGGGATGCCGACCAGATTCGTATAAGCCATGTATTGTCCAACCTGAATATTCGCAAAAACTTCATAGCGCGGATAAACATTTGCTACCTTGTCGAGCTTCTTCAGCTTCTCCAAAGTATGATCAGTCAGCAGCATTTTCTTGTTCTGGTTGTTTTCCGGCGTCTGCACAGTAATCTGACGAATCGAGGCATCGTCGCCATAGCCCTGCAGGAGCTCCTGCTTCACGCCCATTCCGAGCGATAGCAGGGAGACAACGGCTACCACGCCAATCATCACACCGAGGAGGGTCAGAATCGTCCGTGCTCTTCTGCGCATGATATTTTGAATTGTTAAATGCATGATAAATTTCATGGATTCCTCCATTTCACCTTATCTTGAACGCTTTTTATTGATAGTTACACCAGCGAATACACCGACTGCAAGTACGCAGACGCAGATCAGTATGATCTGCCATGTTGCAGGACCGGTTTTCTCCGGTGCTTCCTTTAAAACTTCCAGATCTTCGTAATCGACTGTCTCAATATAGAAAGAGACGTCCGCTTTTTCTTCGTGCTTACTTCCATTCCGGTCTTCATAGGTCACGATGATCCAATCCTCCGGTCTGGCATTTTCATCAAAATCCGTCACTGCGACTGCCTTTGCCAGAAGGTCTATGTTCCCGCTTTTTCCTGTATCGATATTTCCGATGTAGGTTTCCTGTTTTTCCACGTGTTTTCCTTCCACGCGGGCATTTACATTGTAGAGCATACCTTCGCCGAGGTTGTTGACCTGCGCCGCAATCTCCACATCGTCACCAACTTTCGCATCGTCTGTCATGATATCTGTCACAGATACGCGCTGCTTCAGATACACAGGCAGATACAATGTATCCTCCATCTCAAACGCCTCACCGGAAGTATTCTCATACGCCATCTTCACCGAAAGCTTGTAGGTCTTCTCTGCTAGTCCTGCTGCCGCCTGCATGGAAAATGTCTGCTCGCTCGTCTCATTTCCGGCAATCTCTGCCACATAAGCACTTCCGGTTCCGGATATCGGGATGATCTCGCCACTTTCCGAAGCGACTGTCACCTTCATGTTTCTGACTTTATTCTTGGATGTGTTCTGAATCTCCAGAGTCAGATCAAAACGATCTCCGGAATAGATTGTCGTTGCGGATACTTTGTAATTGGAAACCAGCACTTTCGGTGTCGCTGCCTGTGCGGAATACGGACATACGTTTGCGACTATGCTGACGATCATCAACAGCGCAAGTATCATCTTCCGTAATTGATGCTTTCTATGTTGATGTTTCCATCTGTACTTATTTATCATCATTCCCTCTCCTTTAATTTCTGTTTTGCTCTCTTTCTTGTATCTTTGCAGTTCCACATATACATTTTCTTCCCAACATTTATTTGATCGAGACATCATCCTGTTTTCTTTTAGACAGTTCTTAATTTTTCCACTTACTTGAGTTCCGCTTTCTAATAACTTCTTACTCCTCAGTCAGCTTACCATCCGTAATGCGTACGATGCGGTCTGCCTCTCTGGCAAGATCGATATTATGTGTGATCAGCACAAGTGTCTGATTCAGCTTCTTTACAGAATCCTGCAGCAACGCCATAACTTCATTTCCATTTGTGGAATCAAGCGCGCCAGTTGGCTCATCCGCAAGAATCAGAGACGGACGGTTTGCAAGTGCCCTTGCGATTGCTGCACGCTGCTGCTGTCCACCGGACAACTGATTCGGCAGATGCTTCCGTCTGTCCTTCAAGCCGAGCATTTCAATGATATGATCGATGTATTCCCGATCCGGCTTCTTGTGGTCTAACAGAATCGGCATCTGAATATTCTCTTCCACGGTCAGTACCGGAATCAGATGATACGACTGAAATACAAATCCAATCTTTCTCCGGCGGAACACTGACATTTCCTCATCCTTCAATGTCGTGATATCCCGGTCGTCCACGATTACCTTTCCGCTCGTAACCGTGTCGACGCCGCCCATTACATGCAGCAGTGTGGACTTGCCGGAGCCGGACGCTCCGACCACTGCCAGACTTTCTCCTTTTTGCACAGTCAGATTCACATCGTCGAGTGCCCAAACCCGTGTGTCTCCGCTTCCATATATCTTCGTGACATGTTCCATCTTTACAATATCCATGTTTTTTCCCTCCTGATACTCTAATTTTTATTGTGTTATTTCCCTTGTTGAAGCAATTTCTCTATTTTTCAACTTTTTACCCAATCCAGCTTGCTTATTTCTTCTCTACATTGGGGAATTTTTCTCTATTTCAGCTTTTCACCCAATCCAGCTTGCTTATTTCTTCTCTGCATTGGGGGATTTTTCTCTATTTCAGCTTTTCACCCAATCCAGCTCGCTTCTCTCTTCTCTGCATTGGGGGATTTTTCTCTATTTCAGCTTTTTACCCAATCCAGCTCAAATCCAGCTTCAACCAAGCTCCAAATCAATCCCCGGCTGCATTCAGATCATCCGCAATCCGGTTGGTCATCCGCTTCATCGGTATGTAAATCGATCCACACATTACAAGTACGGAAAGCACAAATCCAATCACCGCTCCGATAATCGGGAACGTCAGCTTCACCATGAACAGTACCAGCGCAGCTTTGGCAAGCGGCATCATAACTGCAAATCCAAGCACATCACCGACGATATTCGCACAGATTACGGAGATCACACCTTCGAGCATTACCATCTTCCGAAGCTCCCGCACTGATACGCCGATTGCCCGAAGCTGTGCGAATTCCTGCCGCCGCAGGTAGAGGTTGCTCGCCGTCGTATTGACGATATTCAAAGAGCTTACACTCAAGATTACAATTACAAACGCCAGAATATATTTGATTGCACTGATTGATGTACTAAACAATGCTCCGGAATAGATGGCATCCGGATAAGAGTAATCTCCCATTGAGTTATCCAGCACGCTCACCAGCTTCGATGTCATCGAAGCGGAAATGTTGTCCGAACGAAGCTTATATTTCACACCAGTAGAATCTGATTTTCCCAGTCCGGTCATCCGGAAATAATTTGCCAGTGGAACAATGCATTTTACAAATCCCTGCGTCTGTAATTTATCCTTATCAATCCTTACAATGCCCTGAATCTCATACGTTTTCTTCTGTTTTCCCCACGAAAGCTCGATCGTATCACCAAGCTCATAATCCGTCGCCGGATATTCCACGGTTGATGCAATCAGATCAAGTGCATCATAAGAATCATCATCCACACCTTCATCCAACGTTGCCTCTACGTTCTGTACAAGCACAATCCCATTTTCATTGACATCCAACGTTCCATCGACCAGATACGAGTCATATTCCTGATACTCTTCCTCTCCGTAGCCAATCACACTCACACGGTCAAACAGGGCTGCCTTATCCTTATATTTTTCACTATCCTTTAATCGCGCAATGATCTCTCCCTGCATCGTTTCCTTCTGGAAATCCTCTGTAAAATGTGACCGGAACTCATCATAGTCTACAGCCTCCGTAGACGCTGCGTACACTGCCTTCACATCCGTCACTTCTTTGTTCTGCGCGATATCCGTAAGCATCTCTTCATTTGGAAGCACCGATTTCACCGCATCCACCGTTTCCTCGTCATTTGCCTCATTGAAGAAATACACCTGATACTCCCCATAAGATGGTGCAATCTGTCTCTGCATCTGCACAAACGAAGTGAAAATTGTCGCGATTGTGATAAACGCCGCGATGGATAATGCAAATGTCACAATCGTTTTTAAGAATCGGCGCTTATTACTCATCAGATTCTTGTACGCATAATCGCTCTGCACGCCAAAGAGCTTCCCGAAAATGCTTTGCCTGCGTGCCTTAGCCTTCCATGTTCCGCTTGTCTGCCCGCGCACCGCCTCGATCGGCGAAATCTTCTTTACAAGTTTTCCATTCTCATCCATAACGAAGAACAGATCACCGATAAAGACAACCAGCACATACAGAAATGGAAGCACATGTGGGCAAACCTTGATGCTCATGGATAACCCAACCAGATATGCAATCGGGAAACCAATCACAATTCCTCCAAGGATTCCAAGCAACTCCTGTATGCATCCCATCCGGAATATAATACTTCTTAGCTGTCCCTGTGTTGCTCCGATGCAGCGCAGGATTCCGTAATCCTTGATCTGCTCCATCGTATTTAGCTGGATCGTCGTCCGGATGATTCCAACTCCAATGACCGCAATCACGAACGACAAAAGCAGGAACATCAGGAGAATAATGTATGTATCATTTCCGGTATCTCCCTGCAGATAGTAGGATGCCAGTTGTTGATTCAGCTGCGCTTTCACACCGTACGTCTGCTCGATGGTTTCCATATCCGCATTCAACCGGTAAGGATTTTTCACATTGATGTAGATTGCATTTTCAATATAGGAGTTCGAATAATAATCGTAGTATTTTCCACGATACGACGTCTTCACGAAGTCCTGTTTGAGTAATGCCGAAACATCCTGATTTTGCTCCGGCAGAAGCACGATCTCGTAATCTGCCTGCTTGCGAAGTGCATCGCGCGTATTGATGAAATTACTGAAATACAAGGTTAATATTACGAACAGAATTCCTGATGCCAGGGCGACGCCCAGGATCGTCAGGATGGTCCGCTTTTTCTGAAACTTCAGATATTTGATTGAAAGTTTGGTGTAATTTTCCATATCGCTCCCCGTTGTTAATCAAAAAATATGTGCAAGTACAGTTTTCCTGTTCTTACACATATATTATACCGAATATACATTACGGGGGCGTGACAAACTAAGTGACAGTTTTGTCACTTAAAAAGGACTGCGCGGGTAAAGGGGCGCGCAGTCCTACACGTGAGAAGAGGGGGATTATCCGAGAAAACGATAGATCGCTTTCTCGACCAACTTCGGCAAGGTTCCAAAAGTGTATGGTTTATATACTCGTTCGGTCCACTGATGTGCATCTTTTCCATAGGTACCGAAGTTGATTGCAAATACATTCAAATCCGCTATTTTGTCAAAATCCACCGGATACAGACGATCCTTCTTTACAAAATTCTCCATCAGCAATTTTCTGGCTGCCGGTGGATCATCCACTTTCATGTAACTGCTGTCGCTCAGGCTTGGGAAAAAATGAAGAATTTTATAATCCAATTGCTCTTCTTTTCCAAACTCTGTAATAAGCTCTGTCACCTCGCTAAGACATGCATTTTCTTCCGGGCATTCATATTTTAACGTATTATGCGGACAATATGGCGGTGCAAAGAACAGCACAATGGCAGGAGATTTTACCTTTGCATAGGAAGTAACCTTCTTTGTCACAAGCATTGCGATATCCCGGCTGTCCGTGCCGGATTTCTGCAAAGACTCCGTATATGCATCCAGCATCGCATCAATATTACCCTCGTAATTCGCCTTTGCCAGCTCATACACCTGTGCATATGTATAAACCATTGGCTGATAAGATAATCGCTCGTAATGCATTCCGGCAAGTGCATAATAATTTTTCGATTCTATCTCAATGGTCTCTTCGACTTTAATCAATGCCGTTTTTGCACTTGTTGTTAATTTATCAATGATTTCTTCCACACTTGCATTATGAACAAAATAGTTAAAATAGACAAACGCCTCCTGCGCGGTCTGCACATTATAAAAGTCCTTCAGGTCTGTCATCTTCAAAACAGATGGCGGCAAAGAATATTCATTGTCATACGCATCACAAAATAATGTATTGAGATTGATCTGCTTTACAAGCTCAGCCGCAACCATAGATGCATCAAATCCCTCGAAGCACTGTCCGACATGAGAATTCTTTCCAAGAATATAAAAACATGGCAACAATTTTCCTACTGCTCCGGTGTAAATATATTGGTGCGTATCTCCGACATATAAAGGACAGGTATAATCGTTGTTAATTGCCATCAAATAGTTGAATCCATTTTTTTTCCGCTGTTCGATCAGAAAATCAACCGCCTCGATCATGCCTGTATGCATATTTTCCTCAACCGGATTAAAGGATAACAGCAGATTCCCATCCAATTCCTCCAAATGGGTACTCAGATCACGGGCAACCGCCATATACACAGCGTCGCCACTCTGCATATCACAACACCCCCGTCCAAACATATAATCTCCACTTTCCAGATCTTTGCGGACATCCTCTGGAAGCGGTACCTTCGGGAGTTCCTGTAATAATTGGTCCGGATCAAATGCATATTCTTTTAAAATACCAAAATCCTCGACTCCCACCGTATCTGTATGCCCGTGTAAAATGATCGTCCGATTCGAGGTACCTTTCGTGCCCTTTAAAAGTGCAAACACATTTCTTCTCCCAAGCGCATCCTCTTTTAACGGCTTTACAATTACCTGCTCCGGATGTTCTGCAAAATACGGAATACTGCGCAGATAATTCTCAATATAAACACCAATATCCTTTTCGCCAGATGTTCCATTCACACTTGGAATGGCAACCATTTCTTTTGTTATCTTTTCCACTTCACTATATATATCCATATGATTCCTCCTTTATCGCTTTCTGTATATCATATACTGTATACAGTATATTGTCAAAAAAGAACCGTGTCAAGCATGACACAGTTCTTTGAATTCCTGAAACTTTTTCTTCTGAAAACTTTCGATTTTATAATTATTTTCCTATTTTATAGGCATTCTTAATCCAACCTGATTCAGATGCCGCACCATTGCATCTGCTGCATCCTGATATCGATCTTCCATAATTGCATCCACGACTGCCTGGTGTTCCTCTAATGCCGTCTGAATATAAAGATCCAAGTTTCCCGATAAAATATGGAACCGTTTTGTAACAAAATTCACACGTTCAATCATATCATATAAAAATGAATTTTCGGAACATTCCGCAATATACATATGGAACTCATAGTCTGCCTCCAGATATTCCAACGCCTTTCCTTCGATTCCATTTTTCATAATTGCCGCACATTTATCCGCCAGCTTTTTCAGTTTTTTCTTCTTTTCTGTATTTACCTTTCCATCTAATAAAGAGATGGCAAGACTTTCCAGATTACATCGTACCACTGTTACATTCTGTATATCCTCCAGCGAAACAGAAGATACCACTAGTTTTCCATTGCTGTTTGGTTTGATAATATGTTCGAACTGCAGCCGCTTCAATGCATCACGAATCGGTGTACGGCTGATTGATAACTGCTCTGCCAACGACTCCTCCACAAGCAGATCCCCCGGCTTATACTGGTTTGATACAATTGCTTCTTTGATAATATGATAGGCTTTATCCGATAGTGTATCTTTCGATATAGATGGTAATTTTGGCATAATGCACTCCCCCTGTCTTTATTGTATACATTATACTGAATATCAGCTGTATTTTCAACCATACATTTTCACGAAATTTAGAAAAACAGACAGCCGCTAAGCTGCCTGTTCCTTTATAATATAAGTTTTTTTGTGAAGCTGTTTTATATGCAGAATTTCTTGCGCACAATATCTGCCAGTATCTCTGCTGTTCCGTCCACACCGAGCACACTGCTGTCCACCATATAATTTTTGTGGTTGAAATCATCTGGTGCATACCCTGCATATTTCTCATGATATGCACAACGCGCCTTATCGACCGTTGTCATTTCCTTGATAGCATCTTCCCGTGTCATATGCAGATAGTCCACGCAATTATTGATACGTGCCTCATATGGCGCATAAATATAAATATGAATGACATTTTTGTAATTGCGCAACACATAATCTGAGCATCGTCCAACAATAATACAGGATTCTTTATCCGCAAGCTCTGTTATGATCTTCTGCTGCACATCAAAGATTTCATCCTGTATCCGGCTTTCCTCTGTACCAAGTGGAAAACGCATTTTAAAAAAGGATGATTTTGCGACTTCTTCGGCATCACTAATGACTGATACGCGCTGATTCATACGCTTTGCCGTTGTCTCCACGATATCTCTGTCATAATATTCGATTCCAAGCTTCTCCGACAACTGATGTGCAATCGGTCGTCCAAGACTGCCAAACTGTCTTGTAATCGTAACTACATAATTATTTTTCATAAGAATTCCTCCATTTGTTTCCTGTAAACAAACATTTTACAATCCCAAAGAATCAATTGGACGGTAGCACAATCGTACATCCATCGAAGTCATATCCGCGTACCCAATCACCAAAATCTTCCATATATCGACCATCCGGTCCATCTCCACACTTCAAAGTTTTCAATGCAGACATCACCACAGATAAAATATGTGGATCGTCTTGTGGAAAATTATGCGATGGAATCAATAATTCTACATCCAGATCCATATCCTCCAACTTTTGAAGTGTCTGAATATAAATATCAATTTGATCCCAGCTATTTAACAAGTACAATCTTCCAGGATAATAGGTATCTCCGGTAAATAACAGTTTATATTTTTCATCATACAACATAATTCCATCTTCGGAATGCCCTGGTGTATGTATCACCTGCAATTTTCGATTTCCAAGATCAATCACATCCCCATCTTCCAATAAATCGTAAGAAAATGGATGAATAAAATAATCCGCTGGATCAAACTGTTCAGGCATTTTTCCATAAAAACAGGATTCTTTCAATTCGGGCTTTAATGTTTCATTTGATATCCCATATTCTGCACAATTTATTGCCACAGGATCATCATAAATCCAAACTTTTTCGAAATGGTAATTATCTCCTACATGGTCAAAATGTGTGTGCGTATTAACAACCATCAACGTCGAATTTTCTGGTAAAAATCTATCTATTAATGGTCTTATGTTTCCCATTCCCTGACCTGTATCTAAAAGAACCGAATTTTCAGTACCCAAGATCAAAAAAGAAAATACGCCCTGTGCATGATATGGTTCACAAATTGCAATCACATCACAAGCCAATCGAAATGCTCGAAACCAACCATCATACTCTCCAAGATATTCTATTCTTTCCTCCTTATATGGTGCTGTGCGAATTGTAGGATTTCCACTCCGAGATTTTATCCACAAATTTTCCATAATACACTCCTCTCGCCTACACATATTCCCGCATAAGCGGACAGGTACCACAGTGCGGACCGCCACCACTTTTTATATTTTCATCCCATGGAAGCGAGATCACTTCTATCCCCTGCCGTTCCAGCAATTTCTTGGATGCATTCATCCCATCAATCATACAAACAAGTCCTGGCTCTATAACCAAATTATTGATTGCCCAGCTTTCACCTTCTGGAACTTCTAACAGTTTATACCCAAGACTTTGCAGTTTTGTAATAAATGTATATGGTAACAATGTGGAATTGACAAGTGCCGTTTTTTCGTCCACAATTGACAGCATACCATCGATATGAATCTCATATCCTGGCACAGCAACTTCAATTACTTCGATTCCTATTGGTTCCAACAATGCACGCACCTGTGTGATTGCTTCTCCGTTACAACGACAGGAATGTGTCACAACTGCATGCTCCGGATCAAGCATCATAAATCCGCCGCCTTCTAACATTCCGGTTCCATGAATTGTCGCAAGGATGGGAACCCCTCGCATTCCCAGTGTACGTGTCGCAACCAGTTCCTCACCATGTCTCATATATGGTGCAGGACGTAATACCATCATGCCCCCCGGAACGGCAGCTGCCACATCACGTGTATTGACGGTTTTCCGTAAATAATCCGGATTGTCAACACTATATACAACCTCAACACCATGACTACGCAATATATCTGTAAAATAATCATGCTGTTCCTGTGCTTTCTCGAGATTCGGAACATCTTTTCCTGCCCAATAATAAGATCTGTTCGGTCCAATCAGCGCATCATACTCTTCCATATAGTCTTCTTTGCGCATGGTAAGCAATTCTTTTCCAGGGCGGTGCATATAGACAACTTTTAATTTCCCATACTCACTGTTTGCTCCCCATCGAGCTCCCCAGCAACGAACCATTCTCTCTGGATCCAAAAATTCCGGTTCCGGCTCAGCCACTATATATTCTATTAGTGACCCCTTTCCACATGCTGGTGTATTTCCTATTTCCATCCGAACACCTCCTGAATATGACTCTCTCAATTTTACAGTTTAACCTGATCAACCACGATTGCCATCTACACATATTCCCGCATAAGCG
>DJEI01000090.1:29474-35205 GCA_002431865.1 Lachnospiraceae bacterium UBA5902 | reverse complement strand
AAAGACGGGTAATACATATGAAGCTATCATTTGCGCATACATTGCGGCACTATGATAAAAAGAATATAGGAAAAGATATCATGGCAGGACTTATCATCATGGCAGTGTCCATTCCGATTTCGATGGGATACGCCCTGATTGCGGGACTTCCTGCCGTGTATGGTCTGTATGGATCGTTGTTCCCGATTCTGGCGTTTGCTTTGCTTTCAACATCACCACAATTCATATTTGGGGTGGATGCGGCTCCGGCGGCATTGATCGGTTCTGCGCTTTTGACTATGCATGTGGAGGCAGGCTCTGATGAAGCGATGGCAGTTGTTCCGGTGCTGACGTTCTTTGTTGCAGTGTGGCTGCTGGCATTTTTCTTCATGAAAGCGGGAAAACTGGTTAATTACATATCGGCCCCGGTTATGGGAGGATTCATCACCGGTATCTGTTCGACGATCATTCTCATGCAGGTGCCGAAGATCCTTGGAGGTACGGCAGGAACCGGAGAGCTTTTGGAACTCGCAAAGCATATCGGGCAAACTGCAAAACATGTGAATGTGCCATCCATTATCCTGGGTGTTTCATCGCTTGTGATCCTGCTTGTGGCGAAGAAGCTGACTCCGAAATTACCAATGGCAGTTATACTGATGGCAGCAGGAGCGTGCTATACACGGTTTGGAAACGTGCGGGAGCTTGGAATTCAGACGCTTTCGAAGGTGGAGACTGGACTCCCGAAGTGGCAGGTGCCGGATTTCTCGGCAGTTTCTATCCGGGAAGCTGTCATCGTCAGTTTGTCGGTGGCAGTTGTAATTATGGCGGAGACCCTGCTTGCTGAGAATAATTTTGCACAGAAAAATGGCTATCGCATCGTTGATAATCAGGAAATCTTTGCATTCTCTATTGGAAACTTTCTTGCCGCGTTTACCGGGTGCTGTCCAATCAATGGCTCTGTATCCCGTACAGCGATGGGAGAGCAGTATCAGGGAAAGACACAGCTTACCTCACTTGTAGCAGGACTTTCCATGATCGTACTTTTGCTTTGCGGAACGGGATTTATCCAATATCTGCCGATTCCGGTGCTGACTGCAATCGTGATATCGGCATTACTTGGGGCAACCGAGTTTGATTTGATGGTGCGGCTCTGGAAGGTCAGCCGGACGGAATGCATGATTTTTGCCGGTGCGTTTTTAGGTGTACTTCTGCTTGGCACAATCAATGGCGTCTTGATCGGTATTTTACTTTCTTTTGCAGAGGTAATTATCCGGACAGCAAAGCCATCGACCTGTTTTTTAGGAATACAGCCGGGACACCGGCATTTCCGGGATCTGAAGGAGAGCAGCCAGATTCATGCGTTATCCGGTGTACTGATCTATCGGTTCAGCAGCAATCTGTTCTTTGCGAATGTGCAGGTACTGAAAAACGATATTGAGGATCACATCAAACCAGATACAAAAGCAGTGATTCTGGATGCGGGCGGAATCGGAAACCTGGATATCACGGCGGCGGACTGCCTGAAACGGCTGCATCAGTCCTTAAGGGAAAAGGGAATCCGGTTCTATATGACCGAGCATATTGCAGATGTGAATGAACAGCTTAGAAAACTTGGACTTGGGTATCTGATTGAAGAAGGTTGTGTGCGGCGAACCATTCATATTGCGCTAAAAGATATGGGAATCAATCGCCCATATCCACTTGAGGATGGCGTGGATAATGAGGAGCGCAGTGCGTCCCGGAAACGGGCGGATAACCGGGTACAGGAGTTCGTGTGGGCATTTGGCTCTGATGCGGAAAAGCAAATGGAGCATCAGATTGAAAAACAGATTGCACAGTTGAAAGAATCTGGCGATATCGAAGATCTGCTGCATGGTCGCTGGGCACATATGGAAGAGCTTGACGAGGATGAGTGGCTGGAACACTTGGAGGAGCATCTGAAGGAAATCGTCAATGTATCCGGCAAGGATGAGCATACCCTTGCGATGCAGATTGAGGAACACCGGAAACAGGTACATGACCGGATTGCGAAGAATCATCCAGAGCTTGCGGAACGATTCAAGGAGCGCAGGCATGTCCTGGATGAACATCTGAAAGAACGGCATCCGAAGATATATGAACTCGTTCTGCAGTCACGAGAGAAAAACGATCAGAATCAATGATTGTCTATATGTTGGAACTGGGAAAATTCCGCTTAGATGATTCGTGGAAAACAGATTGAAACGAACAGGTAACTATGCTAAAATAAACATAATTATGTGGCGTATAGAAAAATCTATGGCATGCAAGAAATGTACATGTACGATTGCAGTTGCCAGAAGCCAAAAAACAGGAGGATTTATACAACATGGAACAGTATAAAGAGCAGTTTATTGAATTTATGATTGATTGCAATGTATTGAAGTTTGGTGATTTCGTGACAAAGAGCGGAAGAAAGACACCATTTTTCGTAAATACAGGTTTTTATAGAACCGGTTCACAGTTGGTACGTCTGGGCGAGTATTATGCAGAAGCAATCAAGGATAAGTTCGGTTTTGATTTCGATGTATTGTTTGGACCAGCCTATAAGGGAATTCCGCTTTCTGTTGCCACGACGATGGCAATCGCAAATAAGTATGATGCGGATATCCGTTACTGTTCAAACCGTAAGGAAATCAAGGATCATGGTGATAAGGGAATCCTGCTTGGAAGCCCGATCAACGATGGTGACAAGGTTGTGATTATCGAGGATGTAACAACTGCAGGCACATCCATTCAGGAGACACTTCCAATCGTGAAGGCACAGGGGGATGTCGATGTCCTTGGACTGGTTGTATCCGTAGACCGTATGGAGCGTGGTCAGGGTGAGAAGAGTGCGCTGATGGAAATCGAGGAAAACTATGGATTAAAGACAACTGCAATTGTAACGATGGCAGAGGTGGTAGAGCATCTGTACAACAAGCCTTATAAGGGAAGGGTTGTGATCGATGATACTTTAAAGGAAGCGATTGATGCATATTATGAGCAGTATGGTGTAAAATAGTTTTATTGCAGGTATGGGAGGTCTGAAACATGGAGAAGTTATATCATAAGCTTAATACAATTGGAATCAGCAATCTGGTTATGGGAATCGTAACGATTCTGGTAGGTGTTGGTGCAGGAGTGACGATGATTGTGAATGGTGCGCGCCTGATCACCGGGAAGAAGAATATAACATTTTAAAGAGATTGTGAAAAATAAGTGAACTTTGGAAATTGAATTGACAGAGCTTTTGAGAGTATGGTACAGTTACCATACTCTTTTTTTAACAACAAAATTATATCTTTTTTCATTGACGGTAGACATAGAAGATGGAATCCATCAGATTTCTGCATATGCTAAGGTATGGAGGAATTAATATGTTTATTTCGTTATGTAAAAAAATCAAGCAGCAATTAAAGGCAAAGAATGCATGGAAACAGGTGCTCGTGTATGGGATACTTGCGCTTTTGACCATGCAGTGTTATGTACTTCCGTTCGCATCGGAAGATACGGAATCGTGGGAATCTGTCGCGACGATCGGCGATGCGACATGGACAAATGCCCTTCCGCAGGATATGCAGGTGGACGCAGAGGAATCTGCATTTACAGAATCGGAAGAGACTGTGCAGAGTGTATCTCCAAGTATGTATTATCAGGCACCGGATACATCTAACGCATTTGTTGCATATGTCATGACGATTCCGAAGGGAAGCGGAAAAAACAGGGATAATATGTGTGCGATTTATGCAGCACAGGCGCTATCTGGTTTTTATGGAGATCAGGCACCGGTACAGGGAAGTACGCTTGTCTCACAGATCTCGGATACACTGGAAGCCAGTGAGAATTGGGAGCGCGTCTATGCAGACGCAAACTGTTTTCCAAAGGATAAGACAGAGGCGGAATATGATGCGATTTACGACCGGCTGACAAATGCAGGCGATGTCATTTGTTTTGTAAATGGAAAACTCGATGAATATGTCCATTGTGCAATTTCCGGAGGAGGAACCGCGTTGATTGGGCATTTGTACAGCTCTGGCTGGGATTCCCTTCGCGCGTGCTATTATCTGGATAATGCGGTGGATGTGCGGAAACAATGCTCCGGAATGATTGTATATCGTCCGAAAGAACGTCCGAAGACTGGAACCTTGCGGGTTTGTAAAAGCTATAATGAAGACGTCTACAAGACGAATCCGAAGTTGTATGATTTGGCGGGAGCTAATTATGCAGTGTATGCTAGTTATGAGGATGCGAAACGAAGCCGGAATGTGAAGGGATATTGCTATATTGAGCCGGGAAAAAACGGCGTACTGGCAGAGGATAACGTCTCTTGTTCTGCACACACAAAGCCGGATGAACAGGGTACGGTCGTACAGTTTACAGAGGGTACATATTATATCCGGGAATGGAATGTGCCAACAAATGGAGGCTGGAAGTTAGATCCGAATATTTATAGTACGAAAATTTATGCAGGAAGGCGGACAACACTTGGTTTGCCAAGAGATGCGGCGGCGAAGCCACTGGAATTGAAATCAGAGGGAGATTATTTTGATACGCGTGTGGTTGGGCCGGAAGAGGAGTATCTTGCAAAACTCAGACTGACAAAGAAGGTGGAGGAGGGGGATGAAGCCTTTCTTGCGGCACACCCGGAGTATAGCTTTGAGGGGATTGAATATGCGGTTTATGCAGTTTCCGCAAATGGAAGTAAGGACACCACCAAGCGTGTGGGGCTGTTTCGAATGGATAAAAAAGGTACGGGTTTTGTGCAGGAATGTGCACATGATACACGCTGTATAGGAGATGCGGATATGAGGCTCCAGATCGGCTGGTATATGATTCAGGAGGAAAAAGCAAACGACTATATGTTGTTAGATGATACACCAGTCTGGGTACAGATCAAAAAAGATCAGACAACTCCAATGGAGGTTGTTGTAAAAGATGAAGTGAATATCCTTCATTTCCGTGCGGATCTCAGTTTTACAAAAGTGGATGAAAATGGAACCCCGCTTGCAAATATTGCGTTTTCTATTTCGGATACAAAGGGCGAGTCACATATCGTCTGGACAGATGAAAATGGGTATTACTCGACGGCAGCTTCCTATATTCCACATTCGTATCATACGAATCAGAAAGAGGCAGGGGCAGGCATCTGGTTTGGACAGGCAGATGTGGATGATACGAAGGGCGCATTGCCGTATGGAACGTATTACATCGAAGAGGTTCGCTGTGAGGCAAATAAAAATAAGTATCGAAATGCTGAGAAAATCGAAGTATCTATACAGGGGGATGGCGCGCATGTCGGGTTAGGGACGATTATAAATGAGTCATTTCCACAGATTAAAACGAAAGCAGGCTTTGAAAACTCAATTGTTGATATACGTGCAAAGGGGACACTTGTGCCATGTAAGGATATTGTTTCATTTGAGAATCTGGAGATTGGACACACCTATACGATTTTCGGGGAAGCACGATGGAAAAAGGATGGTACGGTTTTGGAAAAACCATATATGGCAAAGAATGAGCCTGTGACATTTGTCGCGGAAAAGGCAGATATGGATATCGAAGTGAAGTATGAGATTTTGTTTCTGGATGCGTTGTGTGGACAGGAAGTGGTGTTCTATGAAACGGTAGAAGATATGGCATATCCGGGAGAAATCGTTGCTGCACATACAGACCTTTCGGATCTCGCACAGACAATCCGTTTCCCGGAAGAACCGACAACAACGACAACCACGGAAACAACCGAAACGACAGA
>DJEI01000090.1:0-29343 GCA_002431865.1 Lachnospiraceae bacterium UBA5902 | reverse complement strand
AACTGAGACGACGGAAACAACCGTTGCGGGGACAAGTACACAGGTGATACCGCCTAAGGAACAGGCAGTGAAGACCGGAGATGAAGCAAATTTGTTCCTGACCATTCTTGTTTTGTGTACAAGTGCGATTGGAATCGGAATGGGGTTGATTGGAAGCAAGAGGAGTCATAAAAAGAAATAAAAAAATGTCCCCATCTGTTTGATGGGGACGCCTTTTTAGTCATGTAAAGTTTTATGTCTGCTTAAAAGCTCAATAAAATCGGTAGAATTTAAAGGCTTGGAGAAGAGATAGCCCTGCAGGGTATCACAGAACTGACTCTGCAGAATCTGCAGCTGTTCGTTATCCTCCACGCCCTCTGCCACAACGGAGATATCCATCTTATGTGCCAGATCAATGATGGAGTCTGCGATGCAGCGGTCTTTTTCGTTACTGCAGATACCATCGATAAAGGACTTGTCAATCTTTAAGGTATCGATTGGAATCTGTGTCAGGTAGTTGAAGGAAGAGTAGCCGGTTCCGAAATCGTCTAAGGCGATGGAACAGCCAAGTTCTTTCACCTGATTGATCAGCTTTAGGTTGTGTTCAAACGAATTCATCAGGACACTTTCTGTGATCTCGATTTCGAGATGCTTCAGATCCATACCTGTTTTTTTCGGAATGCTTTTAATGATATCGATCAGATGATCATCCTTTAACTGGGTGGTTGATACATTGACAGATACACGGAGTGGACCGAATCCACTCTTGATCAGTATCTGATTGAAGTTGCAGGCTTCAATCAATGCCCATTCACCAAGGATGTTGATGATACCGGTTTCTTCTGCAATCGGAATAAATTCTGCAGGAGAGATAAAACCAACCAGCTCAGATTCAATACGCATCAGCGCTTCATAGCCGGTAACCTGACCGCTTTCCACGTTGACCTGTGGCTGGTACTGTAGGTAAATTTCATTCTTATCAATGACATGCGACAGAATATCCGCAAGATCATTTTTCCGGTTGACATCGTCCTCCATGTAGCTGTCGAAGAAGCGGTAGCTGTTTTTGCCAGAGTTTTTCGCATTGTACATCGCGATGTCTGCGTTCTTAATTAACTCGCTTACAGTCAGTCCGTTGTTTGGGAAGACTGCAATACCGACACTCATAGAGACGACAGCGGTTTCATCGTTTAAGATGAATGGATGATGTACAACATTGACAAGCTGGCTTGCAAAGTTTTCCAGATCGTCCACGGTATCGAAGCGATTCTTTAAGATCAGGAACTCGTCACCGCCGTTTCGTGCCAGAATATCATCGGAAGCGATACAGGAAAGCATCCGCTCGGAGACGTCCTTTAACAAAAGGTCACCATAGTCGTGTCCGAGTGTATCGTTGATATTTTTAAAGTTATCTAAGTCAATAAAGAAAATGGCATGCTTGCTGGCGCCGACGCTTGCGTCATGGAAGATCTTGTAAGCGTATTTCATGAAAGCAACACGGTTATAGAGACCAGTTAAGCCATCGTGGTAGGCAAGCTGCTCGATATGGGCATAGTTCTTTTTCAGTTCCTGTTCGCTGACCTCTAATGCAGCCTTGGAAGCAGATAATTCCTTGTAGTTGTTGGAAATGATATCCATCATACTGTTGAACATGCGGGAGAGATCTCCGAATTCATCATCAGAGGCAACATCACATTTGACATCCAGATTACCGGAGGAAGCGTCCGTCATGTTGTCGCGCAGAGTGAAGATCGGTTCTGTATATTTTGCAGATAAAATCCGGCTCACCCAGATAGCAATCATTAAAATGATGATGAGCGTAATACTCATGGTAATCGGGAGGGTTGCCAATATCTGTTGGTACTGTGTTCCCTGCTGTTTGATCAGATACAGCCAGTTGGAGTCGGAAAGCTTGCAAAATCCATAGATGTTTTTGAAGGAGGAAGCCTTCAGATGTCCATAATCCTTCGTGTTGCCTGCACTGTTCAGACAATTAAACGCCTGTGTTTCCAGTTCCCGTTGTCCGGTTAGTCCGGTGGAAGTGAAGAGGTAGCCACCATCATTTGTCATGATGAAAGCAGAGCCATCTTCCGGGATAAAGGAGCCGAAATACCTGGAGGTGATATTGGCACGGATCAGGCCGACGATCTGACTTTTAATAATGATCGGGGATACAACATCAATGCTCTCGATCTTGTCGAGTGGGGAACACTGTAAGATTTTGGTTTCTGTGATATCTTCGACTGGAATCGTCATATGCTCCTGCCAGTCATCCGTATTGGTGCTGTCAGAACTTGTAATGTAGTATCCATTTACATCATAGAGATAGTAGTTCACGTTGTTGCCGGCATAATCGGAAGCGGCTGCAAACAACTCTGAAACATTTGTATAATAAGGAGAATCATTTCCAAGAGTAACACCGTTGTAATTCTCCAGTACAAGATTCTGAATGTTTGTACCATTTGCAAGTCCCTCTACTTCGGCAATCTGTGAGTTAAGCTGGGACTGGAAGCCCATGCCGTAGTTCTTGGCAAGTTCCACCGTGGACTGTGTTGCAAGATCCATGTATTTTTTATAAGATAAATTGTATGTAAAGATTGTCAGAAATATAAGTGGCAGACACGCCATTAAAACAAGCGACAATCGCAAAGACTTTTGTATAGACATAACCCGTTCCCCTCAAAGTAAGCATGTATCATAAATGTAATAGACATATTATATAGGAAAAGAAAAGAATATTCAATCATGAAAGCTCATTTTCCGCATTTGCCGGGCAGTTGCTTTTTGGCTGGAGATTGTGTATAATAATCAATAAACTATGATTTCTTGACTGAAGAGAAGAGTTACATGAAGGAGGGGCGTTATGTTTGGAGTTTATTTTGGAAAATATCTCGAAGATATCGGTGTGTTGACGCATGAGCAATATACGGAAATCGCAGAGGCGAGTCGTACAGCACGTGTGAAGATGGGATTGCTTGCAGTCAGCGAAGGACTTATGACAAAGGAACAGGCGGATGAAGTCAATCAGCTGCAGGCGATGAAGGATGCCAGATTCGGAGATATTGCTGTGGAGAAGGGGTATCTGACAGATGAGCAGGTTGGAAAGCTTCTGAAAAAACAGGGTGATTCCTATCTTTTATTCGTACAGGCACTTGTAGAGCGCAAGCTGCTTACTTTGGAGGACATTCAGAAGTATCTTAATCATTATAAAAAGTCAGAGCGATATACAGCACTTGAAATCGATGCGTTGAAGAGTTCGGATATTGACAAGATTATTCAGATATTCTTAAAGGATAATCAGGTTCCGGCAGCCGTGAAGGATTATCTTGCATTGCTCGCCAGAAATATGGTTCGCTTTGTTGACAACAAGATTCGTTTTGAACGGATTGAGCGAATTCATACATATACAAGCAAATACATTGCCAGCCAGTGCTTTACCGGCGATTATAATTTGTTTATCGGTATCTGTAATGTCGGAACGAAGCCGATTGCAACCGAGTTTGCAAAGGAAGAGTTCGAAACGATCGATGAGGACAGTCTTGATGCAGTCTGTGAGTTTATTAATGTGTGTAACGGATTGTTTGCTTCGAAGGAATCTCTCGAAGGAGTGCATATTGATATGCTTCCGCCGGAAATGTATACTGATATCACAACCATTAGTTCAGATGGCATGATGTTCCTGCTTCCATGTTATGTGCATGGGGAGCGTGCAGACATTGTGATCTGTATGGAAACAAAGTGGAATATCAGCTGATACAGGAAAGAATAAGATAAATAAGGAGAATGATTGATCATGGCAAATATATTGATTGTAGATGATTCCAGAACATCCCGTAAAATCTTAAGAGGACTTTTGGAAGCAAACGGATATGTAGTTGTTGGTGAGGCAAAAAATGGACAGGAAGGCTATGATATGTACGCACAGAACAAGCCAGATCTAGTAACCATGGATATTACAATGCCAGTGATGTCTGGTGTTGACAGCCTGAAGAAAATCAAGGCTGATTTCCCGGACGCAAAGGTTGTTATGGTATCTGCAGCCGGTCAGCAGCATAATATGTTAGAGGCAGTACAGAGTGGCGCCGCAGAGTTTATTGCAAAGCCATTTGATGTAGAGACGATCAAGAACGTATTAAAGACCGTACTCGAAGGTTAAATAAAATAGAAACAAGTATGAAATGGTCGTATATACCCGATACGTATATATGACCATTTGTATTGTTTGAATCAAGTTAATGGAGTTGTTATAGAATGATAGAAACAGTTGTATCCGTAGATCTGATGGTGGAAGAAGAACTGAAGGTGAAGAAAAATCACCTTGCACCGGATTTTCCTACGGGAGAAGAAAAGAGGATCTGTATCGTATCCGGATTGTACGGGGATGAGCTGCAGGGACAGTATATCTGCTATGAGGTAATTCGCCGGATTAAGCTGAAATATGAAAATCTGACCGGAATCGTAGATGTATATCCGGCATTAAATCCGATGGGACTGGATTCGAAAACAAGAGAGATTCCGGGTTCTGGTATTGATATGAATTCCATATTTCCGGGATCAAAGTTAGGTGCATTGGGGGAATATACGGCGTCCTGCATTTTCGATGATATCAAGGGTGCGGATGTGTGTATTGATCTGCATGCAAGTAACCTGTATGTACATGAAGTACCTCAGGTGCGTATGAACGATGACCGCATAGATGACCTGATGCCAATCGCCAAGTGCCTGAATGTTGACATGATCTGGATTCATCCAAGTAATTCTGTATTAAACGGAAGTCTTGCGTATTCCTTAAATGAAGTTGGTGTGCGTTCGGTTGTGATCGAGTCGGGTGTAGCATACCGGATCAATCAGCAGTATTGCAATGCGATCGTGGATGGATTGTTTGCACTGATGAAGGAGATGGGAATCTGGAAGGGAAACACTGTGACCCCAAAGAAGGTTCCGATCACAAATGATAAGGATATCCGGTATATTAATGCAGAGAGCAGTGGCATCTTTATTCCGGGAGTACAGTTATTTGCACAGGTGAAAAAAGGGGACGAGCTTGGAACGGTTGTCAATGTGATTACCGGATCCGTGGAAGAGGTTGTGTATGCCACAGGAGATGGCATGATCTGTTCCCTGCGTGATTATCCGGTTATTGAGGAAGGTTCCCTGCTTGCAAGAATCGTGGGAGGAAACGCCTATGAATAAAGAAATTATCTTCTCCATGAACACAGCGTTTCGCGGAGAATTTAACATTCATGGATATTCATATGGACGCGGAGATAAGGCGGCATGTATTGTTGGCTCTATGCGAGGAAATGAATACCAGCAGTTATATATGTGCTCGCTTCTGGCACAGAGACTGGCAGAGATCGAAGCACAGGGGGATGTGGTAGCCGGAAAGGAAATCCTGCTGATCCCGACACTCAATTACAGTTCAATGAATGCAGAAAAGAAAAAATGGATCTCGGATGATTCGGATATCAACCGTTCGTTCCCGGGAAATATTGAGGGTACTGCGACAAGCCGGATTGCGGCGACGCTGATGGATCGCGTCAAGGATTATACATACGGTATCCAGTTTGCAAGCTTTTATCTGCAGGGCATCTCGATCCCGCATGTGCGGATGATGGAAACAGGTACGGAGAGTACCAGTCTGGCGAATCTGTTCGGAATGCCGTATGTATTAACGGGCGATACGCGTTCGTTTGATACAGCGACACTTAATTACAACTGGCAGAAAATGGGTACACAGGCATTTTCGGTTTATTCTGCGACCACAGATACATTGGATGGCGAGAGTGCGAAGATGGCAGTCAGTGCAGTACTCCGGTTCCTGACACGAATGGGAATTATCCGCTATGAGAGCCATGGAGGATATATCTCAACGACATTAAAAGAGAAAGATCTCGTGTCGGTGCGTGCCGATGAGGCGGGATTTTTCCGTTGTATCGTCGGGGTAAATCAGGAGGTTAAACGCGGGCAGGTGCTTGCGGAAATTATTAACCCGATGGATGGTAATATTAAGGCTGAGGTTTTGGCACCGACGGATGGAATTGTATTTTTTGTACAAAATTCTCCACTCGTGTTCCAAAATGTGGTAATATACAAACTTGTAAGACGTATGCACCAGTAACGTGCAGAAAGTAAATTACAAAATTCAGGAGGAAAGTCATGAGCAAGGTTAGACGAATCTATGTAGAAAAGAAAGATGCTTATGCGGTTAAGGCAAAGGACTTAAAGAAGCAGTTCAAGGATTATCTTGGAATCAAAGCTGACAATGTCCGTGTCCTGACACGGTATGACATGGAAGGTGTATCAGAGGATACTTACAACAAGGCGAAGGTTACGATCTTCTCAGAGCCACCAATCGATGTCGTATATGAGGAATCATTTCCAATGAATGAGAAGGAACAGTGCTTCTCACAGGAATATCTTCCGGGACAGTTCGATCAGCGTGCAGATTCTGCAGAACAGTGTGTCAAGCTTCTGAACGAGGAGGAGACACCGGTCATCAAGACAGCTACAACCTATGTGATAGAGGGTGATGTGACAGAAGAGCAGATGCAGACAATCCGGGAGTACGTTGTAAACCCGGTGGATTCCCGTATCACAGATGAGACAAAGCCGGAGACTTTGGTTACAAAATTCGAGGAACCTGCAGATGTGAAGATCTTCGATGGCTTCAAGGATATGCAGGAGGCAGAATTAAAGGCACTGTATGATTCCCTCGGACTTGCTATGACAATCAAGGATTTTGAGCATATACAGAACTATTTCAAGAACGAAGAACACAGAGATCCATCTATGACAGAGATTCGTGTGCTTGATACATACTGGTCTGACCATTGCCGTCATACAACATTTTCAACAGAGCTTACAAATGTTGCATTCGACGATGGCTATTACAAGGATGTGATTGCTGAGACATACGATCGCTATGTTGGTGCAACAAAGGAGATGTATAAGGGCAGAGACGACAAGTTTGTCTGCCTGATGGATATCGCCCTCATGGCAATGAAGGAACTGAAGAAAGCTGGTAAGCTGGATGATCAGGAAGAGTCAGACGAGATCAATGCATGCTCCATCGTTGTTCCGGTTAAGGTTGATGGAGTCGAAGAAGAGTGGCTGGTAAGCTTTAAGAACGAGACACACAACCATCCAACTGAGATTGAGCCATTTGGTGGTGCTGCAACCTGTCTGGGTGGTGCAATCCGTGATCCGTTGTCAGGACGTTCCTATGTATATCAGGCAATGCGTGTGACAGGAGCTGCAGATCCAACTGTATCTTTGAAGGATACGATGCATGGTAAGCTCCCGCAGAGAAAGATTGTCAGAACAGCAGCCGAGGGATATAGTTCTTATGGTAACCAGATTGGTCTTGCAACCGGACTTGTAAAGGAAATATATCATCCAAATTACGTGGCAAAGCGTATGGAGATTGGTGCCGTTATGGGTGCTGCTCCAAGAAGATGTGTCAAACGTCTGAATTCTGATCCAGGCGATATCATCATCCTGCTCGGTGGACGTACCGGACGTGATGGTTGTGGTGGAGCAACTGGTTCTTCCAAGGCACATACCGAAAGCTCCATCGAGACATGTGGTGCTGAGGTACAGAAGGGTAATGCACCAACCGAGCGTAAGATTCAGCGCCTGTTCCGCCGGGAAGAGGTTGCTAGCCTCATCAAGAAATGTAACGACTTCGGTGCCGGTGGTGTGTCTGTTGCAATCGGTGAGCTTGCCGATGGTTTGCAGATCGACCTTGATAAGGTTCCAAAGAAATATGCAGGTCTTGATGGTACAGAACTTGCAATTTCTGAGTCACAGGAGCGTATGGCAGTTGTTGTTGATCCCAAGGATGTCGACAAGATGATGCAGTATGTGGCTGAGGAAAACCTGGAGGCTGTTGTAGTTGCTGTTGTAACAGAGGAGAAGCGTCTGGTACTTTCATGGAGAGGCAGGGAAATCGTCAATCTGTCCCGTGCATTCCTTGATACAAACGGTGCACATCAGGAGACGGATGTTAAGGTTGCTATGCCAGATGCGACTACTAAATATTTCGATGAGAAGAAGGATGCTTCTGATGTGAAGAAACTCTGGTTAGATACACTTTCTGATCTGAATGTCGCTTCCCAGAAGGGACTTGTGGAGATGTTCGATTCATCAATCGGTGCAGGTACGGTTACAATGCCATATGGTGGTAAGTATCAGCTTTCCGAGATACAGACGATGATCGCAAAGCTTCCGTTACTGAAGGGGAAGACTGATACGGTTACGATGATGAGCTACGGTTTTGATCCATATCTGTCAAGCTGGAGCCCATACCACGGAGCTATCTATGCGGTACTGACTTCTGTTGCAAAGATCGCTGCTGCTGGTGGTGATGTAAGCAAGGTAAGACTGACGTTCCAGGAGTATTTCGAGAGACTTGGCACGGATCCATATCGTTGGGGTCTGCCGCTTTCCGCACTACTTGGCGCTTATGATGTACAGATGGGGCTTGGACTTCCTTCTATCGGAGGTAAGGATTCTATGTCCGGTTCCTTCAATGATATTGATGTTCCACCAACTCTGGTCAGTTTCGCAGTCGATGTGGCAAGCTATCAGGATGTGGTAACACCGGAATTGAAGAAGGCAGGCAACCAGCTTGTATGCTTCGATATCAAGCGCGATGCTTACGATAAGCCGGATTATCAGGATGCAATGGATAAATACGAGAAGCTGCATCAGGCAATCACAGAGGGCAAGGTTGTATCTGCTTATGCAATTGGCTTCGGCGGTATGATCGAGGCAATCTCAAAGATGGCATTTGGTAACAAGCTCGGTGTGAAGCTTGCGAAGACTGTTGATGCAGATGATCTCACAGAGAAGAAATATGGTTCTATCATTCTCGAAGTCGAGAAGGACAATGTGACAGAGCTTGGCATTCCATGTACAGTCATCGGTGAAGTACAGGATGCGCCTGAGTTCGTATATGGTGATACTGTGATCACAATGGATGAAGCATTAGATGCATGGACAAAGAAGCTTGAGAAGGTATTCCCAACAGAGTCTGGCGTAGAGCAGAATGACAAGATCAACGATACATTAAAGATCGTAGATGGAAAGGTAAGCACAGGACTGTACGATGCCGGTTCTATCTATGTAGCAAAGAATAAAGTAGCAAAACCAAAGGTATTTATTCCTGTATTCCCTGGAACAAACTGCGAGTACGATTCAGCCAAGGCATTTGAAAATGCAGGTGCTGAGGTACAGACAATTGTATTCCGCAATCTGGATGCACAGGGTATCCGTGATTCTGTAGATGCATTTACAAAGGCAATCAGCGAAAGCCAGATTATCATGTTCCCAGGCGGTTTCTCCGCTGGCGATGAGCCGGATGGTTCTGGTAAGTTCATCGCAACTGCATTCCGAAATGAAAAGATTGCAGATGAGGTTATGAAGCTTCTGAATGAGCGTGACGGACTGGCACTTGGTATCTGTAACGGATTCCAGGCGCTCATCAAGCTCGGACTTGTTCCTTATGGCGAGATCCGTCCACAGGAGGATGATTCACCGACACTGACAATCAACAGCATCGGTCGTCATCAGTCCAAGATGGTTTACACAAAGGTTGTTACAAACAAGAGCCCATGGCTGCAGAAGGCAAAGCTTGGCGGTGTGTATACCGTGCCAATCTCACATGGTGAGGGACGTTTTGTTGCAAGCAAGGAATGGACAGAGAAACTCTTTGCAAATGGACAGGTTGCAACCCAGTATGTTGATATGGATGGCAATCCAACAATGGATGAGTATTATAATGTCAATGGTTCTTACTACGCAATCGAGGGTATCACAAGTCCGGATGGCCGTGTACTTGGTAAGATGGCTCACTCTGAACGTAAGGGAACAGCAGTGGCAGTAAATATCTACGGAGATCAGGATCAGAAGATATTTGAGTCCGGTGTTGCATATTTCTCATAAATAAAGGTTAAGATTACGGCATGGACACATGTCACGGAAAGGGGATGTGTGTGCATGCCACATTTTATTTCTATACAGAGTTTACAGGATGCAGGTCTGGATATCTATGCCAGACTTTCGGAGGTGCAGCTTTTTCGTTACCGGGAGCCAAAACCGGGCATCTTTATCGCGGAAAGCCCGATCGTCGTGGAGCGGGCACTTGCTGCCGGATATTGTCCGATCTCTGTCTTGATGGATGAAGCGGAGGTACCAAAACAGCAGGGATTGCTTGAAGCTTGTGGAGAGATTCCAGTCTATACTGCGAAGTTTGATGTACTGACACAGATCACCGGGTTTAAACTGACACGTGGAATGTTATGTGCAATGGAGCGAAATGAGCTTCCACAGGCGGATATCTTATGCCGGGATATGCACCGGATTGCGGTGTTAGAAGACGTGATGAACCCGACGAATGTCGGAGCAATCTTTCGGTCTGCAGCGGCGCTTGGCATGGATGCAGTGTTTTTAACACATGGATGTGCAGATCCGCTGTACCGGAGAGCAATCCGGGTCAGTATGGGTACGGTATTTCAGATTCCATGGACACATCTGCCGAAGACAGAAGGAGATACTGCGCAGGCATTGCATGCATTGGGATTTCCGTGTGTAGCAATGGCACTCAGGAATGATTCATGTGAGATCTGTGATCCGCGGTTTGCGAAGCTTGATAAGCTCGCTGTAATCCTTGGAACGGAAGGAGAAGGCTTGCGGCAGGAGACGATCACACACAGTGACTATACGGTGAAGATACCGATGACACATGGCGTGGATTCCCTGAATGTGGCGGCTGCGAGTGCAGTGGCGTTCTGGGAATTGTCGAAAAGAGAAACCGTTTAAGTGCGGTTTCTTTTTATTTATAAAAAACAAAAAAGTGATTGACAAATGGTTTTATCGTGTTATAATACATTCAAATCCTACTTAACGAGTAGGGATATAGGGAAATAGAAAAATGATAGAAAATATAAGAAAATCTGGAGGTAGACATTATGAGTAAAGTAATTAAAAGTGCGTTGGAATTGATTGGTAATACACCATTGCTTCAGGCAGACCGTTATGCGAAGAAGGCAGGTGTGACAGATGCAAATCTGTATGTAAAGCTGGAGTACCTGAATCCATCAGGTTCTGTAAAGGATCGTATTGCACTTGCTATGATCGAGGACGCTGAGGAAAAGGGCAAGCTGAAGCCGGGCGCAACAATCATCGAGCCAACGTCTGGAAATACAGGTATCGGTATTGCAGCTGTTGCAACAGCAAAGGGCTATCGCGCAATCCTGACACTGCCAGAGACCATGAGTGTAGAGCGTAGAAATCTTCTGAAGGCATATGGCGCAGAGCTTGTACTGACAGATGGTTCTAAGGGAATGAAGGGAGCCATCGCAAAGGCGGAGGAATTGAAGGAGTCTATTCCAGGCGCAATCATTCTTGGACAGTTTGATAACCCAGCCAATTCTGAGATGCACAAGAAGACAACCGGACCAGAGATCTGGGAGCAGACAGAGGGCAAGGTAGATATCTTCGTAGCTGGTGTTGGTACAGGTGGGACATTGACAGGTGTCGGAGAGTATCTGAAGTCAAAAAATCCAGATGTTAAAATTGTAGCAGTAGAGCCTGCAGCAAGTCCGGTTCTCTCAACCGGTCATGCTGGATCCCACAAGATTCAGGGTATTGGAGCCGGATTCGTACCGAAGGTGCTCAATACAAAGATTTATGATGAGATCATTACAATCGAGAACGACGATGCGTTTGAAGAGGGAAGAGCCTTTGCAAGAGCCGAGGGTGTTCTGGTTGGTATTTCTTCTGGTGCAGCATTGAAAGCAGCAGATATTCTTGCAAAAAGACCAGAGAACAAGGGAAAGACAATTGTTGCATTGCTTCCGGATTCTGGTGACAGATATCTTTCGACTGCATTGTTTGCAGAGCAGTAAAAAGAAGAAAATGAACAGACAAAATATAGTTCGTTATCTTGACTTATGTTAGTGCCGATTATATAATTTTTGATATCTGTGTAAAGCTACGAGATCGAAATTATATGATCGGTTACTTTATGGAGGAACTTGCATGAAAATATCAACAAAGGGAAGGTACGCACTTCGCCTGATGCTGGATCTTGCAGTCTATAACACGGGAGAACCGATCAGTTTAAAAGACGTTGCAAAGAGGCAGAATATATCTGAAAAGTATATGGAGCAGATTATATCTGTATTGAATAAAGCAGGGTTTGTACGTGGAATCCGAGGCGCACAGGGTGGTTATTTACTTTCTCGTGCACCAAAGGATTATACGGTAGGAATGATTCTTCGTTTGACCGAGGGAGAACTTGCACCGGTTGCCTGTGTGGGACAAAATCCGATCGACTGTGAGAGAAGAAGTGGCTGCGTGACGGTTCGCATCTGGGAAAAGTTATATGATGCGATATCGGACGTCGTAGACAATATCTCATTGCAGGATCTGGTTGACTGGAACAACGAGCAATCGGATCAGTACATGATATAATAATTCCGTCATGCAAATAAGCAGCGGGGCTGCTTGCAGACGGAGGTGCTTATTTATATGACGGATAAACAGACATAAGCATGAAGGACGATAGTCCGGAATGCGCATGGCTGTTACGATTTCAGGAGTTCGAAGAACGGAGAAATCGTGATTATTATGAATAAGACGGAATCGTGTTCAATGATGCATCGCCATAAAAAAATTATATATGGAATACTGATCATCTGTATGGTGTTTTTCGGTATTTTGAGTTCGGGAAATCTTCTTCGAGATGGAGAACGAACCTCATCGGAACCGGGGGATATGGGAGAGACAGCCACGACACAGGTGCCTGTGACAACCGAGCAGACGGCGGAAGATGGGACGCATACCTCTTCGGATGCGCAAATGACCGTGCTTGATGTGCGGATACAGGAAAAGATCCAGACGATGAGTCTGGACGAGAAGGTCGGACAGATGTTCTTTGTAAAAAATGATGGACGCTTCGGACCGGATGAGCTAACGCAATATCCGGTTGGGGGCATTATTTTGTTTGCGGGAGATTTGGCCGGGGAGACGGCAGATTCCCTGACGGAGAAAATCCAGTCGTTCCAGAATGCTTCGGATATCCCGCTGCTAATCGGAACGGACGAAGAAGGCGGTACCGTGACGCGTGTGAGCCGCTACAGCGAACTGGCAGATCACACCTATGCATCGCCGAGATCCATCTATGCATCAGGGGGCATGGATGCAATCAGAAAGGACACGGAAGAAAAATCAAAGCTTCTGTTATCATATGGTATCAATGTCAATTTCGCACCGGTCTGTGATCTGTCCGGAGATGCGAGTGATTTTATATATTCCCGTGCATTTGGGGACGATCCGCAGGAGACGGCAGAGTACGTCGATACGGTTGTTACGACGATGCGGAAGGAACAGATCGGAACGGTGTTGAAGCATTTTCCCGGGTATGGCAGCAATGGAGATACGCATGTAAACCAGATCGAGGATATGCGGACGTATGAGCAGTTTGTGACGCGGGATTACATTCCGTTTGAGGCAGGCGTAAATGCGGGGGCGGACTGTATCTTAGTAAGCCACAATGTAGTTGCAGCAATCGATGATGAATATCCGGCATCCCTGTCAGAGAAGGTACACAAGGAGATACGGAACGTGCTGCAGTTTGACGGTGTGGTGATCACTGATGATCTGATGATGAGTGGCGTATCTGCGGGATATGATCTGGATGAAGCGGCAGTACAGGCAGTCAAAGCCGGAAATGATATGCTGCTTTCCACGAATTATCAGGAGCAGATCAAAGCGGTGATACAGGCAGTCGAAGACGGGGAAATCGACGAGGCGCAGATTGACGCGGCAGTTGCGTGTGTGCTGAAATGGAAGAACCAGTTAGGGCTCGAGATATTTTAGAAAATGACAGAAAGGGGTAACGGATGAAGTTAATACATTGTGCGGATATTCATTTGAATTCCTCTCTGTCTACACATCTGGATGGAGATAAGCAGAAGCAGCGGAGAACCGAGATTCTGCATACGTTCCTGCGTATGGTGGACTACGCCGCAGAACAATCGGTGGACGGGATACTCATCACCGGAGATCTCTTTGATACGAAGAAGGTTGACCGGGCAACGGGAAATGCGGTGCTGTCTGCAATTACCGGACATCCGGAAATCTTATTTTTCTATCTGCGTGGAAATCACGATGCAGACGGGTTCCTGCAGTCGTTAGAGGAAATCCCGGATAACCTGAAGCTATTTGGCGATACATGGCGTTCCTATGCGTGGGAAGAAGATGGTTCGACAATCGTGATTACCGGTGCGGAAAGCTCTGTACGAAATGTACAGACGTTATATACATCACTCAGACTTGATCCAAAGCATATTAATCTTGTGATGCTGCACGGGCAGGAGACGCCATACGCAAGCGGGGCAGGACAGGATGCGGAACAGATTCCACTTGCCTTATTACAAAATAAAGGAATCGATTATCTGGCACTTGGACACATTCATACATATAGGCGCGAGCAGCTCGATGCAAGGGGCATCTATGTGTATCCGGGCTGTCTGGAGGGCAGAGGCTTTGATGAATGTGGCATACATGGATTCTGCCTGCTCGAGATTGATGCGGCACATCATAAGCTTCAGGATACATTTGTGCCATTTGCAAGCCGCAGACTGTGGGAGGCATCCTTCGATGTAAGTATGTGTGCAAACGGTGTGGATGTCTTAGAGAATATGAAAGAGATGTTACAGGAAATGCAGGTGCAGACAACTGATATGGTGAAGCTTTGTCTGACTGGCAGTCTGCCTGTGAACGTGGAAGCAGATACAGACCTGTTTGCGATGCAGCTGTCACAAATCTATTTCTATGCAAAGGTCGTAGATCAGACCGCGCCGGAGATCGACTATGCGGCATATGCGTATGATGTGTCATTAAAAGGCGAGTTCGTGCGGCTGGTTCAGGCACAAACTGAACTTTCAGATGTGGAGAAGGCAAAAATCATTCAGACAGGGATATTGGCGCTTGCCGGGGAGGCGTTCGTATGAGACTACTGACATGTCATATAGAAAACTTTGGAAAGCTTTCGGATTTCTCTTATGATTTTACAGATGGCTACAATGCTGTTGTGCTGCCAAATGGCTCAGGAAAAAGTACATTTGCAGCATTTATCCGTGTGATGTTCTATGGATTTGCCGGGGAGACAAAGCGGACAGAGCTTGAAAAGGAGCGAAAACGTTATCAGCCGTGGCAGGGCGGTACCTATGGCGGGCAGCTTACATTTACAGCGGATGGGAAATATTATCTGTTGTCGCGTGTCTTCGGGAAGACAGCAAAGGGAGATTTTTTCCGGTTACAGGATGCCAATACGCTGCTTGACAGTGCGGATTTTACGGAACAGATCGGACAGGATTTATTTGGAATCGATGCGGAGTCCTTTTTGCGGACCATTTATATCGGACAGGCGGAGTGTGCGGCGTTTGCGGCGACAGACAGCGTGAGTGCGAAGCTCGGCGATCAGATGGAAGAGACGGAAGATATGGCAAGCTATGATGTGGCAAATAAAAAGCTTACCGATGCAATCAACCAGCTGTCGGATAAACGAAGCACCGGGAAACTTGCAAAGCTCGAACGGGAAGCACACGTGCTTGCGCAGGAGATACAGGCAAGACAGGAAGTGCAGGAAGAAATCAAAACGGTTTCCGGTCAGTTGACAGCGGTCAAGGCGCGTTGGAATGCATGTGTGGCTGGGAAACTGCCAGAGGAAACCGATGAGGAAGAAGCTGCAGGCCCATCCGGACAGGAACATGTAGATACCATGCAGCGCAGGCGGGAGGAACGGTACGAACAGAAGAAATATAAAGGACTCACAGGCGTTATCTTAGGACTGCTTGTGATCGTTTATGCGCTGCTTGCGGCAGGAAAAGGCTATCGCATGTTAATCCTCATCTGTGGTGGATTCAGTATGATTGCAGGGGCATTTATGCTGCTTGGCTATGCGATCGGCAGGAAGAAACGCCAGCTGGAGACAAAACAGGCGCAGCCAAAGCCACTTTCGGAGGAACAGCAGCAACAGCGGGCATCGGAACTGGAGACGTTGTCGCGACAGATCCTGCAATACAGCCGGAGACTTGATGAACTAGAGAGTGAGTATGATGCACTAACTGAAAAGGAAAGAAAATTGCAATCTCTGAACGAACAAGTGATTACGCTTCGGGAAAAGTGTGATATAATACAAAAGACTAAGGCTTTTTTGACTCAGGCAAAGGAAAATTACGGTGCGCGTTATCAGGCACCAGTTATGGATGCATTTCATAAGTATTACGAAATGTTGACAGGTGATGCTGGAATGGCGTATGGGCTTTCTGCAACATTCGAGATGGAGAAGCAGGAACAGGGAATGTATCGGAATATGGGATATTTCAGCCGGGGATATCAGGATCTGACCGGCTTATGCATGCGCCTTGCTTTCGCGGATGCGATGTACCGCGGGGAAAAGCCATTTCTGATTCTGGACGACCCATTTGTAAATCTGGATGAGGAAAAGGTAGAGCACGGAAGAGCGTTTGTAAGAGAGATTGCTAAAGAGTATCAGGTAATCTATTTCACCTGCCACGAAAGCCGTGCATGATAAAGGGGTATAATACTATGTACACATATAATAAAAAAGTACTTTTTTCAGATGTGGATGCAACGAGACGGATGTCGTTCGGAAGTCTGATGGATGCCATGCAGGATTGTGTCAACATCAATTCCGAGTCGGTTGGAAGAGGTATCGACTATATGCTTACGCATAAGCGGACTTGGTTCGCAATCAGCTGGAATATTGAGATCCGCCGAATTCCGAAGATGTTCGAGGAGATAAGTGTAAAGACATGGGCGTATGAATTCGCAACGTCAATCGGTTATCGTAACGTGATTGTGACGGATGAAAACGGCGAGGATATTGTCTGTGCCGATTCGATGTGGACACTCATGGATATGGAGACAAAGCATCCGGTCCGGATCGAGGAAGAGGATGCAAAGGGGTATGAGATCGAGCCGCGGTATCCGATGGAAAAATGTGGCAGAAAGATCCGTCTGCCAAAGGAATTCGAGGTTGTCGATACAGTTGTCGTGCCGAAGGCAGATATTGACTACAATGGTCATATGAGTAATGCAAAATATATCCTGCTTGCAAATGAGTATCTAGAGGATATCACACATGTCAATCGTATCCGCGTGGAGTATAAGAGTCAGGCGCGCTATAAGGAAGCACTTGTGATTGAACGGGCAGTACAGGAAATTGAGACGGATACAGGAACGGAAACACATGTGATCATCAAGATGAGCGGCAAAGAAGCGGGTGACGTCAAGGCGGTTGTTGATTACCGGCTGACAGAAGCGTAGGTGCGGCGTACCACGTATCATAATAAAAAAAATACAGGATAAGACAGTATATGGAATTAGAAAAGAAAGAGATACAAAATCTGATCCGAATTGCAACGGATGCACGAAAGTTTGCATATGCGCCATATTCGCAGTTTGCAGTCGGGGCAGCATTGCTAGGGGCAGATGCAAAGACATATATGGGCTGCAATATCGAGAACGCGGCGTTTACACCGGGAAACTGTGCAGAGCGGACAGCCATTTTCAAGGCTGTGAGTGAGGGCTGCAGGGAATTTACGGCAATCGCGATCGTAGGCGGGAAGCTTGGCGAAGATGCGCCTGCGCAGACAGGCTATACGGCGCCGTGCGGTGTGTGCAGACAGGTGCTGCGGGAGTTTGTCAATCCGTCCACATTTGCCGTGATCTTAGCACGGACGATCGAGGAGTATAAAGTATATACATTGGAAGAACTGCTTCCGGAGAGTTTTGGACCGGATAATTTGAAATAATTGATATAGAAGATGGAGGATCAATCGTTTGAGTAATTTAGAGAATCTGACCGCATATACGGTAGTGGAAAAGAAGGAATTAAAGGAAGTCAATGGATATGGTTATATCCTGTCCCATAATAAGACAAAGGCACGTGTGGCTGTGATCGAAAACGATGATACGAACAAAGTATTTACGATCGGTTTCCGGACACCGCCGGCCGACGATACCGGTGTGCCACATATCACGGAGCATTCGGTGCTTTGTGGTTCCAGAAAATTTCCGGTGAAAGATCCATTTGTGGAGCTTTGCAAGGGCAGTCTGAATACATTCTTAAATGCGATGACGTATTCCGATAAGACCGTGTATCCGCTTGCTAGTCTGAATGACAAGGACTTCCACAATCTGATGCATGTCTATATGGATGCAGTCTTTTATCCAAACATCTATGAGAAGAAGGAAATCATGATGCAGGAGGGCTGGCATTATGAGATTGATGAGGAGACCGGCGAGCTTACGTATAATGGCGTTGTATTTAACGAGATGAAGGGCGTGTATTCTTCTCCGGAACAACAGCTTTACCGTGTCATCGAGAAATCACTGCTTCCGCATACCGCATATGGTTTTGAATCCGGTGGAGACCCGGAGGCGATTCCAAACCTGACCCAGGAAGCGTTCCTTGCATTCCACAAGCAGTATTATCATCCAAGCAACAGTTATATATATCTGTATGGCGATATGGATGCAGAGACGGAACTTCGGTTTATTGACGAAGAGTATTTACAGAACTTTGATTATCTGGAGATCGATTCTGCATTGATGGATGAGCCAGCGTTTGAAAAGCCGGCAGAAGCACGGGAATATTATTCAATCGCAGAAAATGAATCCGAGAAGGACAACACCTATCTGACATACAATACAGTTGTTGGCACAAGTGCGGACAAGAAGCTGTGTACTGCATTTTCGATTCTTGAATATGCACTGTTATCGGCACCAGGCGCACCACTCAAAAAAGCCTTGATTGATGCCGGACTTGGTAGGGATGTCCTGTCGTCCTTTGACGATGGCATCAAACAGCCAACCTTCTCCATCATTGCAAAGAATGCGAATGAAGAAGATTTAGAACGGTTTATACAGTTAATCGAGGATACACTTGGTTCACTTGTAGAGCAGGGAATGGATAAGAAATCACTGCTTGCGGCAATCAATTATTTTGAGTTTAAGCATAAGGAAGGAAACTTCGGACGATTCCCGAAGGGGCTGATGCTTGGATTAAATGCATTTTCCACATGGCTCTATGATGATGCGGCAGCGCTTGATCTGTTCAGCTTAAATGAAGTCTATGATGCGTTGAAGTACGATGTGGAAACCGGCTATTTTGAAGCGCTGATCGACAAGTATATCCTGAAGAATACGCACAAAACCTATTGTCTGCTGATGCCGAAGAAGGGGCTGAACAACGAGATTACCCGGCGGGAGAAAGCACGCCTTGCCGCATACAAGGAGACACTTTCTGAGGCAGATATTGAAGAAATCCGCACGAATATGGCACATCTGAAGGAGTATCAGAGCTCCGGGGATGCAGAGGAAGATTTGAAGAAGATTCCAATGCTTGCAATCGATGACATCGAGAAGCAGGCTAGAAAAACAAATAACCGTATCTTGGAGATTGAGCATGTTAAGGTGTTAAGCCATGATATCTTTACAAATGGAATCACATATGTGAGTCTGAATTTCTGTATGGATGACATCGACTATGACAAGTTCCCGGCGATTGCGCTTTTGACAGAAATCTTTAAGTATGTGGATACGGAGCATTTCGGTTACAGTGAATTATCGAATGAGATCAACCTGTACACCGGTGGAATTGGTTTTAGTACAACGGTTACAAACAAGAAAGAGTATGGCGGCTATATCACACATTTTGTAGTAAGCGCGAAGATGTTAGATGCACAGCTTGATAAGGCGATGGAGTTAGTCGAGGAGATTTTATTTACATCGAAGCTTGCAGATAGAAAGCGATTGAAGGAGATCATCGCAGAGACGCGTGCGGCAATGAAGGACGATTTGCTTGCAAATGGACATACAACGGCAGCAGGACGGGCAACCTCTTATATTTCGCCAATCGGTGTTGTAAAGGAACTGACAGAGGGCGTTGATTATTACATGTATCTGTCAGACTTGGATGAGCATTTTGAAGAACGTTATGAGGGATTGGCAGCAGATCTGCAGGAGGTGCTTGGACAGCTTCTGCGCAGAGATTCACTGCTTGTGAACTTTACTTCAGATAAGAAGCCGGAGGATACACTGACAGAGTGTCTGACCAGACTTTCCTGCAAGCTCTCGACGAGACTTGCATTTGAAAATGTAAAGGAAATCCCGGTTGTAAGGAAGAACGAGGGATTCAAGACAGCTAGTCAGGTACAGTATGTAGCGATAGCCGGTAACTTCTGTGAACGCGGATACGAATACACCGGAGCATTGAATGTACTGCAGTGTATCTTCTCCTATGATTATCTGTGGATCAATGTGCGTGTAAAGGGTGGAGCCTACGGCTGTATGTGCAGCTTCAACCGGAGTGGAAATGCGTACTTTACTTCCTACCGTGATCCGAATCTGCTTGAGACATATGAGATCTACAAGAAGGCACCGGAGTATGTGAAGAATTTTGAAGCGGATGAGCGTGATATGACGAAGTATATCATTGGTGCGATCAGTAAGATGGATGCGCCGCTTGCTCCATCGGCAGAGGGCAATTTCAGCCTGATCTGTTACCTGATGGGAATTGACGATACAGATTTGCAGCAGACAAGAGACGAAGTGCTCGGCACGACACCAGAGGTGATCCGTGGACTTGCCGGACACGTGGAGGCAGCCGTTGATGGCGGCGTGATCTGTGCGATCGGCGACGAGGCGCGGATTGAAGATGCAAAAGATGCATTTGCAGAAGTAAAGAGTGTATTTTAGGAAGAAAACACAGGGAGAGACATATGGATAACTTATCGACATACAAATCTGGGTTTGTTGCGATCATCGGACGCCCGAACGTAGGAAAGTCCACGCTGATGAACCATCTGATCGGACAGAAGATCGCAATCACGAGCAGCAAGGCACAGACAACGAGAAACCGGATTCAGACAGTCTATACGGATAACGAGGGTCAGATTATATTTTTAGACACGCCGGGTATCAACAAAGCGAAAAACAAGCTTGGTGAGTATATGATGAATGTTGCGTATTCCACACTGAGTGAGGTGGATATCGTCATGTGGATCGTGGAGCCGACGACATTTATCGGTGCGGGCGAGCGGCATATTATTGATGTGTTAAACAAGGTAAAGACACCGGTAGTGCTTGTCATCAACAAAACCGATACGGTGGATAAACAGGCAGTTGCAGATGCAATCAACACATACAAGGAAGTGCATGATTTTGATGCAATTGTTCCGGTATCCGCATTGCGCGGACACAATCAGGCGGAGCTTATCAGGACATTGAAGCGGCTGCTTCCGTTTGGACCACAGTATTATGACGAGAATACGATCACGGATCAGCCAGAGCGGCAGATTGTTGCAGAGATGATCCGTGAACAGGCACTGCGCCAGTTGGATAAGGAGATTCCGCATGGTATCGCCGTTGTGATTGACCGAATGAAGGAACGCCCGGATGGAAGCTGCATGGATATCGAGGCAACAATCATCTGCGAGCGGGATTCCCACAAGGGAATTATCATTGGCAAGCAGGGCGCAATGCTGAAAAAAATCGGCACAAAAGCGCGAATCAGCATGGAAAATCTACTGGACATGAAAGTCAATTTGAAGCTATGGGTAAAGGTGAAGAAGGACTGGAGAGACAGCGACACCTTACTTCGGAATTACGGATATCGGGAGGACAATTAAGATGAAGATCGGTTTTGACAATCAGAAATATTTAGAGATGCAGTCACAGCATATACGTGACCGGATCGCACAGTTTGATAATAAATTATATCTGGAGTTTGGCGGCAAGTTGTTTGACGATTATCATGCGTCACGTGTGCTTCCGGGATTTCAGCCAGATTCCAAGCTGCAGATGCTGCTGCAGTTAAAGGATCAGGCAGAGATTGTAATCGTCATCAGTGCAGAGGATATCGAGAACAACAAAGTGCGTGGCGATTATGGAATCACCTATGATATGGATGTACTGCGTCTGATCGACGAGTTTCAGGCGGTGGGACTCTATGTTGGCAGTGTGTGTCTCACAAAGTACGCCGGACAGGCATCCGCAGAGCTTTTCCGCAAGAAGCTTGCTGAGCTTGGCATCAAGTCTTACCATCACTATAAGATTGTAGGATATCCAAGTGATATTGCCCATATCGTGAGTGACGAAGGTTATGGAAAGAATGAATATATTGAGACAGAGCGTCCACTCGTTGTTATCACAGCACCGGGACCGGGAAGTGGAAAGATGGCAACCTGTCTGTCACAGTTGTATCATGAATATAAGCGTGGCGTGAAAGCCGGATATGCGAAGTTCGAGACATTCCCAATCTGGAATCTGCCCCTCAAGCATCCGGTCAACCTTGCCTACGAGGCAGCAACTGCAGACTTAAACGATGTGAATATGATCGATCCGTTCCACCTTGAAGCATATGGTGAGACAACGGTCAACTATAATCGAGATATCGAGATTTTCCCGGTTGTTGCGACGATGTTCGAACTGATCGCCGGAAGCAGCCCATATAAGTCTCCGACAGATATGGGTGTCAATATGGCTGGAAATTGTATCATTGATGATCAGGTGTGCCGCGATGCGTCAGCACAGGAGATTATCCGCCGATATTATCGCTGCCTGTGTGACAGAAAACGGTATGGACAGTCTAAGGATGACAAGAATAAATTAGAGCTTCTGTTACGGCAGGCAGGTGTCTCTATGGATGATCGTCTGGTGGCGAAGAAAGCACTGGAGCGGGAAGAGGAGACCGGACATCCGGCTATGGCAATTGAGCTGGAAGATGGCACGATTGTAACCGGGAAGACCGGCGATCTGCTTGGCGCATCGGCAGCCGCAGTTTTAAATGCACTTAAAACGCTTGCTGGAATCCCACATCAGGTACAATTGGTTTCCAAGGAAGCCATCGAGCCGATCCAGAGACTCAAGATCCAGTACCTTGGCAGCCATAACCCAAGACTGCATACTGATGAAATACTGATTGCGCTTTCAACAACAGCGGCACATGATGAGAAGGCAAAGCTTGCAATCGAGCAGCTTTCCAAGCTGAAGAACTGTCAGGCACATTCAACTGTATTACTTTCATCGGTTGACGAGCAGCTCTTAAAGAAAATCGGTGTCCAGCTGACCTGTTCGCCGAAGTACGAAGAGGAAGAAAGAAAATATCACAGACGTTAAAAAATTGATTGTAAATAGGATATGAATCTGATAAAATATGCTTGTTTTTTGTAAGGAAAAACAGGCATATTTTTATGCGTTTCGTAGATAATACGGAAGAAAAATCTGGCCTGCATCCGCCAATGCCATGGATAAGGATGTCAGGAACACAAGGAGGATGAGAGTTTATTGGAAAACAACACTAGTTCAACAAACATTATTGAGCTAAAGCACATCACAAAAACATTTGAGGATGGGTTTGTCGCTGTAGAGGATTTTAACCTTACGGTAAAAAGGGGCGAATTCGTAACGTTTTTAGGGCCTTCGGGCTGTGGTAAAACCACGACACTCCGCATGATTGCGGGGTTTGAAATTCCTACAGAAGGAGAAATACTGCTAGATGGTAAAGAGATTGGAAATCTACCACCAAACAAACGTCCGATCAACACAGTATTTCAACGGTATGCATTGTTTCCACATTTAAACATTTTTGACAATATTGCCTTTGGGTTAAAACTGAAGAAATTGCCAAAGGACGAGATTAAGCGGAAGGTAAAGAAAGTTCTCGAAATGGTAGATTTAGAGGGGTTTGAGGCACGAAAGGTTGCAACCCTGTCCGGTGGACAGCAGCAGAGAATTGCGATTGCACGTGCGCTGGTCAATGAGCCGGAAATCCTGCTTCTCGATGAGCCGCTCGGTGCGCTCGATCTGAAGATGCGTAAGGAGATGCAGCTCGAACTGAAAAGTATGCATGAAAGACTTGGTATTACCTTTATCTATGTAACACATGACCAGGAGGAAGCACTTACGATGTCGGATAAGATCGTTGTCATGTCAGAAGGTCGTATGCAGCAGATTGGAACTCCTGAGGATATATACAATGAGCCGAAAAATGCATTCGTTGCAGACTTTATCGGCGAGAGTAATATTTTTACTGGCATCATGACAGATAAGCTCAGGGTACGTTTCTGCGGGGCAGAGTTTGCCTGTGTGGATGACGTGGAGCATGGACGGCTGGTGGAGGTCGTTGTGCGTCCGGAGGATGTTGGGATTACAACATCGGAGAAGGGTGCAATCGTTGGAACGGTTACATCGGTTGTATTCAAGGGTGTCCATTATGAGATCACAGTGGAATCCGGTAAGAACGAGATTGTGATCCAGTCGACGAAGACTGCAGCAGTTGGTAGCCAGGTAGGCCTGAATGTGGAGCCGGACGGTATTCATATCATGATTCCGGAACATACTTTGAATAAGATCGAGAGTGATGTGGATAAGAATTACGAGCTTACGATCTTTGACGGAAAGATCCAGTGTGATCTGACGAAGATTATTCCAGGGTCTAAGTTCAATGACGATCATGAACTGTTGGATGCACATGGTGATGTCATTGACTATGAGAAACTGAAGGTCGTGCTTGCAATCAAGCCAAGGCATATTTCCATGAGCGATAATGAGGAGGAAGGTATCGTCTGCGGACATATCATCAACCTGATCTACAAGGGTGATCATTACAGCTATGTGGTTCGTACGGATATGGATGAGGATTTCATCGTCAACGATGAGTATCTGTGGAATATGGATGACTATGTCAGTCTGATCATTCCAGAGGAGCATATCCAGTTTTCCATCAAAAAATAGAAAAGGAGTGATATTGTATGCGTTCTTCACGTTTTGCAAAGAGCGGACTGGGTATACCATATGCACTTTTTCTATTGCTGTTTGTAGTAGTCCCATTGTTTGTTCTTTTATATTATGCGTTTACAAACGGACAAGGTCAGTTTACTGCGCAGAATCTGTCCGCATTTTTTACAAGTCCGAATACGATAGGCACACTCGCGTACAGCTTCGCCCTGGCAGTTGTGACGACCTGTGTCTGCGTGCTGCTTGCATATCCGATCGCGTATATCTTAGCGCGAAGCAATATGCGGCATAAGATGGTGATCTTAGTTGCATTCGTGATGCCGATGTGGATCAATTTCACACTGCGTATCACTGCTTTAAAAGAGATACTTACGGTATTGGAGGGCAATCTTGCTCTGCATCCGTTCTTAAATTCTGTCATCGGTATGACCTATGATTTTCTTCCATTCATGATCCTGCCGATGTACACGACATTGATGAAGTTAGACACAAGCCTGATCGAGGCGGCAGGCGACCTTGGCGCTAATCCGGTACAGACATTCCTGAAGGTGACACTGCCACTTTCCGTGCCGGGCATCATCAGTGGTGTTACGATGGTATTTCTGCCATCCATGACAAATTATGTTGTGCTGGATATGCTTTATAACAGCACATATATTATGGGTAGTCTGATCGGAAGCTATTTTGCATCCTATGACTGGCACAATGGATCGATGATTGCGCTGATTCTGCTTTTGATCATATTGATCTTTACCCTCTTTACGAACAAATACTCAGACGAAAACGGGGGAAGAGGAGGTGCACTGATCTGATGAAGAAGACGATTGGAAAACTTTTTTTGGTACTTATGCTGTTAGTAATCTACGCACCGATTCTGATTCTGGCAGTATACAGCTTCACGGATTCCGGAAATATTGGAACGATCTATGGATTTTCCGTACAGAACTATGTGACATTGTTTACGAAGGGCGAGCTTCGGGATATGATCGTCGGAACGATTCTTCTGGCACTTATTTCATCCCTGCTTGCGACGATACTTGGCACGATCGGTGCGATTGGCGCGTTCTATTCAAAGAAGCTTGCCAAGAGTTTTATTAACACAGCCAATCAGATTCCGGTTGTCAATGCAGATGTTGTAACTGGTTTTTCTATCTGTGTGTTGTTGATTGTTACATTTGGCATGAACAAAGAAAGCTATGTGCCGCTGCTGATCGGACATGTTGTGCTTTCTGCACCGTTTGTCTATCTGTCTGTCATTCCGAAATTAAAGCAGATGGATGACAGCTTGTATGAAGCGGCGATGGATCTTGGTGCGTCTCCGGCGATGGCGCTCCGCAAGGTTGTAATTCCGCAGATCATGCCGGGTATTGTATCCGGATTCGCGCTGGCAATCACACTTTCACTCGATGATTATTTCATCGCAAGCTACACGAAACCGGCAACCTTCAATACGATCAGTACGTATGTTGTCAATGCAACCAAGGGTTCACAGACGGAGATTAAGACCGCACTCTGGGCGCTTTCCACTGTAATCTTCCTGGTTGTTATTCTGGCAGTGGTTGTCATGAATGTGGCAGGTAGAAAGACAACTTCTGAAAAAGGAGGTGTCCGCAATGAGAAATAAGATGTTAGGACGTGTGATGGCCGTTGCAATGGCAGCCATGATGACATTGCTGGCGATGGTGCCGGGAACAAAGATTGCACACGCACAGGGAACGGATGATGTGATCAAGCTGCGTGTCTGCAATTGGGAGGAATATATCGACCTCGGTGAATGGGATGAAGAAGAGCGAATAGAGCTTGAAAATGATGTGGAGATCTTCGGTGAGAATTCAATGGTTGATGATTTCACGCAGTGGTATTACGAGACCTACGGCAAGCGCGTGGAGGTTGAGTACTCCTGCTTTGGTACCAATGAGGATCTGTATAACCAGCTGACACTCGGAGATGTATATGATCTTGTCTGCCCGTCGGATTATATGATCATGAAGCTGATGGCAGAGAAGAAGCTCATACCATTTTCGGATGGATTTTACGATACGGAGAATCCCAATAATTATTATGTGCGTGGTGTATCCGATTATATCAAGGATACTTTTGATGAAAATGAGATCGGCGGTGAGCCGTGGAGCAAATATGCGGCTGGCTACATGTGGGGCGTTACAGGTGTTTTGTACAACCCAGAGAAGATGACGGAAGAGGAAGCATCCACCTGGGATGTGTTCTTGAATGACAAGTTCAAGCGTCAGGTTACGATCAAGGACAATGTCCGTGATTCTTACTTTGCGGCACTTGGTTCTTACAGAAAAGAAGAACTGATGGATGAATCACTTCGAAATGCACCGGATTATGAAGAACGTCTGATGCAGATCATGAATGACGTGGATTCGGATACAATCCAGAATGTCGAGGATGTTTTGCAGGATATGCAGGGCAACGTCTATTCGTTTGAGACAGACAGCGGTAAAGCAGATATGATCAGCGGAAAGGTCGTTGCGAACTATCAGTGGTCCGGCGATGCTGTGTATGCGATGGATCAGGCGGAGGAAGATGATTTCTATCTGGATTTTGCAGTGCCGAAGGAGTCCACAAACCTGTGGTTTGACGGCTGGGTTATGCTGCAGAGCGGAATCGGACAGGATGCGGAAAAACAGCAGGCGGCTGAGGCGTTTGTAAACTTTGTGTCACGTCCGGACAATGCGGTGCGCAACATGTACTACATTGGTTACACATCCGTAATCAGCGGTGGCGATGACGATACGGTCTATGATTATCTGAAATGGAATTATGAGGCAGAGGATGATGAGGAGGATACCACTGAGTATCCGGTTGGTTTCTTCTTCTGTGGGGATGATTCCAATGAAGATTACATTATGACGGTGCCGGAAGAGCAGACGCGCAGGCAGCTGTTTGCACAATATCCGCCGCAGGACGTGCTGCATCGGAGTGCAGTCATGCAGTATTTTGATGATACGGCGAACAAAGAGATCAACCAGATGTGGATCAACGTCCGGTGTTACAATATCGCGGATGTTCCGGTACAGATCTGGATTCTGGTTGCTGCGATCATCTTGCTTGTAATCTATGTCGCAGTGCGTATCCGGATGAGTCATTACCGGGAAAAGAAATAGAGAGATAACATATAATGCGTGAGGAAATACAGGTAACGGGTATAATTTTATATGCAACACTTGTGAAAGAATACGACAAGCGCCTGGTAATCTTAACCAAGGAGCGCGGCAGGATCACAGTGTTTGCAAATGGTGCCAGAAAGGCAGTAAGCCAGCTCCGGGCGGCGAGCCAGAGCTTTGTGATGGGTACCTTTACCGTATTTCCGGGAAGAGATTCTTATACGTTAGTCAAAGCGGAGGTCCGGGAATATTTTTCCGGACTTCCTCTGGATATGGAGAAGATGTGCTATGCATCGTATGTGTGTGAGTTTATGTCCTATTATACAAGAGAGGGCAGTTACTGTGTGAACGAGCTGAATCTGCTCTATGTGACACTCAAGGCACTTGAACAGGGAACCGTGGACAATGCGCTGATCCGTTATGTGTTCGAGGTGCGGCTGATGGATATCGAGGGACAGGGCATCCATGCATATACATGTGTACGCTGTAACAAGAAGAAACTGAAATATTTCAATGCGAAGGCGGGCGGGCTTCTGTGCGAAACCTGCGGAAAAAAACTGAAGCTCACACGGACGGTGTCAGAGACGCTTATTTACACGTTACAATATATCCAGTCGGCAGATCTCACGAAGCTGTATGCATTTCAACTGAGTGAAGAAGCGATGGCAGAATTAAAGTTCGTGGCAGACCGTTTTCGGGAAGCCTATGTCGACCGGGAATTCAAGTCGCTGGAAATATTGTCGTCGCTGTAAAAGTTCACAGCTTAAACATTGTGGATGGTGAATTTCAAAAATATGGTTGCAATCTGAACCGTTAGCCTGTAAAATGTTGTATGTTTCATATGGTGAAGAAATTCACACCGAAAAATAAAAAGAATCCGCACACTCCGGTGCGAGAGGAAGGAAGGTTTACAAAATATGGAAAAGACATTAGACAAAATCGTAGCACTTGCAAAGAACAGAGGATTTGTGTATCCGGGCTCTGAAATCTATGGCGGACTTGCCAATACATGGGATTACGGAAACCTTGGAGTTGAACTCAAAAACAATGTGAAGAAAGCATGGTGGAAGAAGTTCATTCAGGAGAATCCTTATAACGTAGGTGTGGATTGTGCCATTCTTATGAATCCACAGACATGGGTGGCATCCGGTCACCTGGGTGGATTTGCAGATCCTCTGATGGACTGTAAAGAGTGTCACGAGCGTTTTCGTGCAGATAAATTGATTGAGGATTATATGGCTGACAACGGAATCGAGATCGAGGGTTCTATTGATGGCTGGACAAACGAGCAGATGGAGCAGTATGTAGAAGAGAAGCATATCTGCTGTCCAAGCTGTGGCAAGCATAACTTTACCGGTATCCGTCAGTTTAACCTGATGTTCAAGACATTCCA
>DJEI01000008.1 GCA_002431865.1 Lachnospiraceae bacterium UBA5902 | reverse complement strand
TGCGGGAGATGGGACTTGAACCCACACGACGTTGCCATCACTAGATCCTTAGTCTAGCCTGTCTGCCAATTCCAGCACTCCCGCATTCTCCTGCGTGTCGCTCACGCTCAACGCAAGACATATATTATCATTTTGGTTATCCTTTGTCAACAATTTTTTTCTATTTTTGTCAATATTTTTTCACCATCTACTATAATGCGCATAAATCCGTGCTTTTATCGTTGGATATACGCCCGACCTTGCACGCTGCGGATACCCTGATACTTTACGCCATTCTTCGGAACAAGTATAATCTGAATTCCTTCCAACCGTTTTGCCATACCCGAAGTTCCCGCTGGTGCACCATTTTTCGCCCATCCAAGCCAGCCGTAACTTTGCGCATGCACACGGTAGTAAACGTCATAATGCGCTGCCATCTCACCTGTCAGATTGATACAGATTGCCTCCAGACGCTTTGCGCGTCCACTTGTACCACTCATGACTCCATTCTGCTTCCATGTGGACACATCATTTACATTTCCCTCCCAGCCATAGGTCTGCACATGGGTTGTATAAATGATATTACCACTGTATGGCTTATTGGTCAGCTTGATACAGATTCCCTCCAGGCGCTTTGCCTGTCCACTTGTGCCGCTCATCTGACCGTTATATTTCCAGCCCTGCCAGCCATATGTCTGTACATGGGTGCGATACGCCACATTTACCATATTCTCTCCGATCACCGTCGGATTCGCATTTGTGGTTGCTGCATTGCCAAGCACCGGAGATGTTCCATTCTTCGCAATATACGTGGCGGTCTGATTCACTGTCTCACTCGCATATACACCAGCATAATCAACTTCCGGTGCTGGCATACCACGCTTTACAACCACGATCTGAATTCCTTCCAGGCGCTTTGCATATCCTGCAGTTCCTGCCGGTGCACCATTTTTCGCCCATCCAAGCCAGCCGTAACTTTGCGCATGCACACGATAATACACATCATATTTATCTTTGTCAGTGCCCGTAAGCTGGATTTTAATTGCTTCCAAACGTTTTGCCTCTCCCTCGGTTCCGCTCATCTCTCCATTCGATGACCAAGGCAGCCAGCCATATGTCTGACAATGCGTCGTATATTGAATTCCAAGCTTCCGGCTGCCACTCACAGCGATCTCGATCCCCTCCAGGCGCTTCGCCTGTCCACTTGTACCGCTCATCGTGCCATTTGTCACCTGCTTCTGCCATCCATAGGTCTGCACATGCGTCCGATATTGCACTGTCACTGCAGGTGCCTCCTGTACTTCTTCCGTCAGAGTACGCACACGGACAGACACTGCTTTGCTCTCCCGGTAATATCCGCTCGCTGGACGTTTTACATAAAAGGTATAATCTGTATTTGGTTTGAGATTCACAAAAACCGGACTTGACTGCCAGTTGATTCCATCCACAGAATACACACAGCCACTCTGTGTGTCCAATGTAATCGAAGTTGAACCATACTTTACAACCATCGGAGTCTCCGGTTCATCCTGCCATCCATATATCTCTACGGTACAGGCTGCCTTTTGATTGTTTGTCAGTTTACGGATCGTAATCGATGTTTTGCCCGGTGCAACCGCTGTCACAAGACCGGATGCACTGACCGTTGCAATATTTGTATTCTGTGACACATATCCTAACCGTTTGTCCGTGACATTTGCCGGTACAAAGCTGGTTCGTATCTGTCCTGACTGGTTGTTCACGAGATCTAGCACGATAGTCTCGGTATCTGCATAAATCTGCTCCGCATCCACAACTGTCACAGAAGCTCCATAATCGCTTTCACAGCCAGGCGCTACGCCATCATAATAGTGATTCTGCGTATGCGATTCCCTGGAAGATCCATCATACTTCTCCATCGTAACATCAGATTTATTGAAGAACTGATAGGATATCGGCGTTCCATCATCCCATGTGAGATCCACATTGTACCACTGATTTCCAAGCTTTGTCCGGTTCCATCCATGTGTGGCACTCGTAACTGATACCGTCTCAAGCCCTGCAGCATTCGTCAACATACTATACAGCTTCGCATATCCGGCACACACCGTTTTTTTCTGCATGACAGCACTGTATGCTGTCTGATCGTAGGTTCCCTCTTCGTACTCTACATATTCGCAGATGATATCATGTGCTTTTTTCTCCTTTGCATACGCAGTCGATTCTTTCTGAATCGTCTGCACCCATGCATCCACCCGGCTAAACATCTGCACGGAAGCATTTGAGCGGGTATCTCCATCCGCAAAGGTATCATACACACCCAGATATACAACTTTGCTATTGTAATACAGAGCATTTTTAATAAAATAAAACTGCGGATTCTGATAGGTGAATATGTAAACCAGAGAGGATAACTCCTCCGACGACAGCCCTTCATAACGGATTGGGCCAATTCCAGAAACCGCTCTGCCATTGACCGACAATACCTTTGCATCCACGCGCGTATTCATGTATGCTGTACAGTACTGGTTCATCTCATCATAAAGCTCCTGCCATGTGGTACTCAGATTCTGATAGCAATAATCATCCCCATACGAATCCCAATTCGTTCGATAGACACCCGATACTGTGCTTCCGCTACTGTTATCACAGATCGCCATGTCAGCTTCATCGAGATCTCCATAGCTTTCGTCAATCTGATAAACCTCCAGCGGCTTCAGATCTGATGTTTCCTGCTCCGGTATCTCTGCCGCATAGGTTGTCAGATTCCCTGTCCAGATAAAAGCTGTACACAACAGCATGATTATCCATTTTGCTACTTTTTTATTCATCCTTAGCTCCTTGTATTCACCCAATCAATAGTTCTGATATACCCCTATTATAACAAAACCCGCTGTCTGAAGACAACGGGTTTTGAATACATTCTTTTATTAAGCGAGCTTGCTCTTAGCAACCTCTACTACTTTTGCGAAGCCTTCTGGATCGCTGATTGCCATCTCAGAAAGCATCTTTCTGTTAAGATCTACACCTGCAAGCTTCAAACCATACATAAGCTTGCTGTATGAAAGTCCGTTCATTCTTGCTGCTGCATTGATACGAGCAATCCAGAGCTGTCTGAACTGTCTCTTTCTCTGCTTTCTACCAGCATAAGAAGATGTCAAAGCTCTCATCACTGACTGCTTTGCTACTCTGTACTGCTTTGATCTTGCTCCCTTGTATCCCTTAGCGAGCTTCAATGTTCTATTATGTCTCTTCTTAGCGCCAACGCCGCCTTTAATTCTTGCCATCGTTCATTCCTCCTAATATCCTATAAATATGGTAAAATCTTCTTCATAACTTTGCTGTTTGTAGAATCAGTCATAGTTGCTTTTCTAAGATTTCTTTTTCTCTTTGTAGTCTTCTTAGTAAGAATGTGGCTCTTGTAAGCCTTATTTCTCTTAAGCTCACCGGTTCCTGTCTTCTTAAAACGCTTTGCAGCTGCTCTTTTTGTCTTTAACTTTGGCATTTCTTTTCCTCCTTAAAAATCATGCATATGCATGGTAATTTCTTAATTTATATGAATTTAACGTTTTTCAGCTAAAAACATGATCATACTTCTGCCTTCAAACTTTGCAGGCTTATCTACAACGGCAACATCTGAAAGCATCTCGGCAAACGAATTCAAAATCGCTTTACCATTATCTGTATGTGCAAGCTCTCTGCCACGGAAACGAAGTGTAACCTTTACCTTATCTCCCTTAGTCAGGAATTTTCTTGCCATATTTGCCTTTGTATTCAGGTCGTTGTTGTCAATGTTTGGCGACAAACGAACTTCCTTGATTTCAATGACTCTCTGCTTTTTCTTTGCTTCCTTCTCGCGGCGTGTCTGCTCATAACGGAACTTTCCATAGTCCATAATCTTGCAAACAGGTGGCTTTGCTGTCGGTGCAATCTTAATCAGATCAACACCCTGCTCATCTGCGAGCTTCTGAGCGTCCCTGGATGACATGATGCCAAGCTGCTCTCCTGTCTCACTTACCACACGTACCTCTTTGTCACGAATCTGCTCGTTAATCATTAAATCGCTAATAATATACACCTCCCTCGGGTATCGCCCCCTCACATCCGTTCGGCGGCATATCGTCGAAACCATCCTAAATTATTCGCTTCGCTCATAATGGTTTCTCCTGCATAAAAAAAGTGGATAGACAAACTATCCACACATTGTTATAATAAGAAATCTATATATTCTCTTACTACATAACCCGAGTCGCCCATGCGCTAAGGTGAGAGTGGATACTCTGCTTTCATCAACATACTTGCATACTATAGCATGCAAGTATATCGTTGTCAAGACTTTTTCTAAAAAAATGAGGGAAAATTGAGCAAAAAATATTATACACAAATCAGTTCTTTCGGGGACGATGCCAAATTCCGGTATCCCTCTTTCGTCACCACGATCATATCTTCGATCCGCACACCAAATCTGCCCGGCAGATAAATACCCGGTTCCACGGTGATCACAACACCCGGCTTCAATACAGCATCACATTTCATGGAAAAACGAGGTTCCTCGTGAATAAAAAGTCCCACACTATGTCCGAGTCCATGTCCGAAATAATCCCCATAACCGGCGTCTGCGATGATGTCACGTGCACATTTATCGACATCCGAACATACCATGCCCGGTTTCACAACGGAAAGTGCTGCAAGCTGTGCCTGAAGCACGATATCATACACCTTCTTCTGCTCTGGTTCTACCACTTCTCCAATATGGATCGTCCGCGTCATATCCGAGCAATATCCCTGATACATACAGCCAAAATCCATCGTCAGGAAATCACCTTCCGCAAGCAGCTTCGGCTGTGGCATCGCATGTGGCAGACTGCTGTTTGAACCACTTGCCGCAATCGTATCAAAGCTTGTCCCTTCAGCACCACGCAGCCGCATCTCATATTCTAACTGTAAGGCAACCCGCTGCTCGGTCAGTCCATCCTTCCAGTTCTCGTGGATAAACCTTACAATCTCTGTAAACGCCTCATCGCCAATTTGCTCTGCATGTGCCAGCTTCGCAATCTCGTCCTCTGTCTTTACTTCCCGATATGCATTAACTGCATCTTCCAGCGGCACAAACTCCACCTGCATTCCCATCAATTCTTTTGCAAATGTATCTACAAAAGCCTGATACTGCATATACGAAATCTCTTTATTCTCAAATCCGATTCGAAGCACAGCTCCGTCCTCTGCAGTAAAAGCCTTCTGCAACATCCCGGCAATCGTCTTGGAATATCCGTCCCGTCCAATATCCACACAGGTAAATTCCGGGGCTTCCAGTTCTACCTGCTCTGTATAGCGGCTGTCTGTCAAAATATACTGTTCTCCCTGAAACGCTACAAGCATTCCTGTATGTCCCCGATACCCAGACAAATGATGGATGTTATATCCATCCGTCAGGATCAGTACCTGTAAATCCTTTTTATCAATAAGCTGTACCAGTTCTTCCTTCATCTCTATCAAGCCTCCTACTCTGGTAGTATACAATCATAGATTTGGAAATACAACGTAAAAATGCAACAAATAATTGCTTTACTTTTTTCTATGATTCATGATATCCTTTCTATGTTGTCGAGAATCGTTGTTCTGGCGTAGTTCGGTAACAGTCTATTTATTTTTATCATTTCAAATATCTATTTACTTATTTTGTTACCCGTTTACTTTTGAATTTAGCAAATTTTTTACTGTTTTGTATAATTTACACATTTTCATACCTTGTTATGGTATACTTAGGAGGAATATATTGAGTACAAATCAAAACTATATCCATTGGCATACAGCCTTTCAGGCTGCCGCCGAATTGGAATTACGGGAAAATATCGAAGAGTTAACGTTTGAGCCAGAGCATTATCTGAGCAAGGAACCGCTACGCATTGATCTATTGATTCTGCATTTGAAGAATCCTGCAACGCATCTGCATAATGAGATTGGAAAAATTATGCGGAAACATAATATCATCGAGTACAAAGGTCCCGGTGACCAGTTATCCATTGACACATTGTACAAAGTACTTGGTTATGCCTGCCTGTACAAATCATTTGGAGA
>DJEI01000001.1:18554-22490 GCA_002431865.1 Lachnospiraceae bacterium UBA5902 | reverse complement strand
ACGCTATACAGTTGACGCTTATGACGAATATTTTCATACAGGCAGATTGCCAGCAAGAAAGGAGTAGCCATGACGATTGATGAAGCAATTGTGCACGCAAGAGAAGTCGCTGAAAGCCAAAAGACGTCAGCAAGGCTAATCGAAGATAATGAGTATATCCCAGAATCGGTTGATAAAGAAGCCATTATACATGGAAATGCCATATGCGCAAAAGAACATGAGCAACTTGCTGAATGGTTGGAAGAGTTAAAGAAGTACCGAGCAATTGGCACGCCGGAAGAATGCCGGGCGGCGATGGAGAAGCAGACGGCAATTTCAAGAGAGATTGTTGAGGGAAAATATTTTTGCCCGAAGTGTCATAAAACAGCAAAAAACGCAGGATATTGTGTGTGCGGTCAGAAATTGTATTGAAAGGAGCGTGAACGATGGGAAGATTAATTGATGAGGATGTTCTGATGCTTGATGTCAGGAACACAATAACAGAGGAATCTGGGGCGATTGATTGGATAAACCTGATTAATCGCCAGCCAACCGCCTACAGCCCGGACAAGGTTGTAGAGCAGTTAGAAAAGGAATTTAAAAAGTATTATGGGAAAAATTGGAACAAAGCTCCATACTTGGTCAAAGCAATCGAGATTGTGAGAGGTGGTGGAGCGGATGGCTAAAGCAGTATTGGTTATAGATATGCCGGAATCGTGTTTTGGATGCAACTTCTTATATTGTGACGGAGATACAAATCTTGATAGTTGTCAGGCAAGAGAGGAAGTGAGACCAGTTGATTCAGAGACATATAAGAAGCCAGATTGGTGTCCGCTTCGGGAACTGCCGGAGAAGAAAGAAACTCTTATAACATTAGAGTGCCATTCTAACGGTCGATGGACAGAAGGTATGAAAGCTGGTTGGAATGCCTGTTTAGACAAGATTTTATAAGGATGTGATGAAAAATGAGCAATACAGAAATAACAGCTTTGGAGACGATCAGAAAAGAAATCTCGAAATTGAAAGATAAATATCAGACCAGAGCAGAAAAAGAACGAGAAAAGGTCAATGAAGTTTTCGTGACCATTCAAGGCGAAAAATGTTATTCAGATGATGATATCTTCGGGTGGTATGAGGCTGGATACATCAATTCCAGACAGTACGACAGATACCGGGACAAGCTCGAAGCGAAAAAGAAAGCTGCCGGAGAGGCTGACAGCAAGACAAAAAGCGAAATGATCTGTAAGATTCTGACTGTGATGAGCAGTAATTTAAGCGCGGAAATCAATACAATCAAAGAGGAAGAAGCCGAAAAGGCAGAAAGTGAGGATTAATTTTATGAACAAAAAGGATGTTTTGGAAATTAAAAGAAGATTTAAAAAGGAAGCCTGTACATTCACTCGTATGTGTGGCTGCTATGTGGATGCAGACCGCAATAAAATCACAAAAATAGGTGAGACATTTTTAAATCTGGATGATGCAGAATATTATAAATATCTTGATATCGCGAAAAAAGCGTTATCCGGCACGATTGGGAACAACCTTCTGGAGTTGGAATTCCCACTTGAAGAGGAAACCACTGGCGGTAGACAGCAGTTTCTGAGGGGACTGCGTGAAAGCAAACTGAAAAATGATGATCTGATGGATACTTTTTATGACATGATCATTGACAGCTACGATTATGTTGGAAATTATCTGATTCTAATTTTCCACGATGCCTATGATGTCATAACCAAAACTTCTGACAATGACAAATTAGACGAGTCAGAAGAAGTTTACGAGTATCTGCTGTGCGCAATCTGCCCAGTAAATCTGACAAAGCCGGGGCTTGGCTACCGTGAGGACGAAAACCGCATTGAATCTCGTATCAGGGATTGGGTTGTCGGAATGCCAGATACAGGTTTTCTCTTCCCGGCATTTACCGATCGAAGCACAGACATCCACTCTGTAATGTTTTATAGTAAAAATACAAATGATCCCCACTCTGAATTCATGGAAGCCGGACTTGGTTGCGAAGCAAAGATGACAGCGTCAGAGAAAAAGAATGTGTTCCAGAATATTTTAAACGATGTGTTGGGAGAAGATGACGAAGAAAATAACAAAATCCATGTTGAAATACATAGCGTTTTGGATGACCTCTTAATCGCAAATGGAAGTACTGATCCTGATGAAGAATCCCAGAAAGTCGAACTTACACAGGGCATCCTTAAAAATTGTCTGGATGAAGTCGGACTTCCTCAAAATATGACAGATCTGATTTTGAAAAGCCGTAAAGAACTGCTTCCGGTGGACACACTTGTATCAGAAGTTGTAGATAAAAAAGCTGTTGCAGAAGCAAATAAAATCAACTACATAGCAGATTTGAAAGAATTGCTTGAAGCCGCAGCAATTAAACTGGCAGAGACATTTTCAGATGAAGATGCACTTGTAAAAGAGATCAGAGAAAAGATTTGAAATAAATAAATCAGAAAGGAGACCGGAGCTTCCCGGGAAGATGCGCATCGGCTCCTTGAAGAAAATGATTGGATTTTTATATAAAGGTCAAGTCAATTATATAAACAGAATTGAAGACTTCCGAGACTTTGTAGAACCATCATTATATGAGGCTATGCAGCAAGCATTTGAAAATGGTTGTGGTAATGATGATGGAATTCAGAAAAAATATGAAGAATTAGAGAGCGATTATGAAGAATTAGAGAGTCAGTACGCTTCTCTGGAAGACGAAGTGGATAGGCTTGAAGAACTTGCCGAGGAAAGAGATTCTGTAAAGGAAAAATATGACACTTTGGTGCATTGCATAGAAGTCCTTATTGCACAATATTATCAGAGATATATAAAGCAGGATGATTTGATTCCTACTTTAGAAAAAATGGTGAGGGAGGCGGCAAATTTTGAATAATGCAGAATTAAAAAAGTATCTTGACACATTTCCGGATGACGCTTCGATTAGCGTCATTCTGGCAAATCCTAAAAAAAAGAAAATTGTACGAAATTAATAAAATTTATATCGGTGCAGATTTTGAAAGACCAGTGTTTATTATTGATGTCGGAAAAGAATCTGATATGGATGCTGATGCGGTCAAGGCTTGTGAAGAGGATGAGAACGTGGAAGGACAGATGGAGATTGAGAACTTTCCGGAGTATATGCCGGATGACTTTAATAAAAATGATACAGCTAATTGAATTAACGAGGTGGTGGACATGGCGATAGTTTTATGCTCAATGACAGATTGTAAATATCGTTCAAAAAGAGCCAGTAAAAAATATAAATATAAAGATGGAGGAAAGTGCTATGGATGCACGAGAGAAGTGATTACTGTCGGAGAGATATTCGATCCAGATAATTATGTTGTAGACGTGGTAGGAAAGGAAAACATGGCTCACTGCGAATTTTATGAGCCGTTAACTTAGAATTTAGGATGGAATAAAGTATGAAATTTGATTTTGCTGAGAAGATAGAGTTTCTGCATTGCATCGAAGTTAATACAGATAACGAGGATTTGTTTGAAGAGGTTGCCAATGATGTGGCTGAAAGATTAGACGTTGGAGAAATTGAAGATAAGAAAGAAGTTGTTAGAATCTTCGAAGAAACATTCGGTGCAGATAATGTTAATTTTATCGAAGATGGAAGCGGCGATATAGAGTTTGAAGCCTATTAAACTGAACTTTAACGGATGAAAGAAGGTGAGATTACGTTTGAGGTAATCAGAAACAGTGACAATAAGAAGTTTACAGTGTATGACATTACACGATCACAGCATTATACTTATTTTTTAATCTACGATGGTGGATGGAAGTATACAGACGCTGACTTGTTCCGGGAATGCAAAAAAAATTAAAACTGAATATTGAGATTTTTGCCGGCTGAAATATGCCGGTAAAAAAATACATATCAAAGAACATACGTTCCAACCATATGTACGCAACCAAATGAAAAGAGCCTGTGCTGGGAACACA
>DJEI01000001.1:12133-18387 GCA_002431865.1 Lachnospiraceae bacterium UBA5902 | reverse complement strand
TAGTTTATGAGATGACAGGATACTTGACACCGGAAGGAATAGACCGACTTAAGACCGTGATCACTTTTAAATTGGTCAATATTAATCTGACCGCGACAGAGACACTGCCGTCTACGGAGCTTTTCGACAATGAGTACATCATGAAGCGGTACATAATAGACCTCACAGCTACCGGAAGAAAACAGAGCACGATTAAGCTTTATATCACAATCATTAAAAAGTTTTTTGAGGAAACCGGTTTGAATTACCACACATGCACAGGACAAGATGTGATGGATTATATCGCTACGAGATTACATAAGGACAAAATCTCAAAGTCCTACGCTTCCACGATTCAAAAATATATGTCCTCATTTTTCGCCTGGGCATACCGCAAGAAGCATATCGAGGATGATGTATCCAGAGACATTGATAAGATTCGGCAGCCACAAAAGAGAAAAGAGCGTCTATCTGATGAGGAGATTGCCAGAGCGTCCTTATCCATCGGTCATGATCTGCGACTTAACGCTCTGTTTGAACTTATGCTTTCCGCTGGACCTCGTGTCGGTGAGATTGTGAACCTTGATATCGATAATCTGGACTTCGCGCACAAGGAAATTCACATCTGGGGAGAAAAGACAAGCCAGTGGCGCACCTGCTTTATGACGGAGAGATGCAAACAGGCATTGCAGCAGTACATCGGAGATCGCATGGAAGGTGCAGTGTTTATCGGTTTGCGCGGAAGAGGTCGGATGTGTAATAAATCAATCGAGGATATGGTCAAAGAGATTGCGCTTGCTGGCGGTTGTAAATTTAGGGCTACGGTACATTCGTTCCGCAAGACCTTTGCATCAAGGGAATATAGGCGGACAAAAGATGTATTGTTTGTATCAAAGAGATTAGGGCATTCAAGCACTGATGTGACGATTAAATATTATATCTGTGATGATGTTGAGCTGGATAGGATGCAAGCGAATCTAGCAGCGTAATGGATATTGTAAAAGTACTCGTATTTTGTTATAATTGTCTCATATATTAGTGCCGATCAGAGCCGAATGTATGAGACATAAATGTCTTGTATGTCCGGTTCTTTTTTATTGCAGAGAGAGGAAGTGAGATAGTGGAGAATTACGAGAAAGCAGAACAGGATTATATGGCAGGAATGAAATATAAGGATATAGCGGAGAAGTACGGAACCACTATCAACACTGTCAAGAGCTGGAAGAAACGGTATGCATGGAGTAGGGGAGAGGGTGCACACAAAACGGAAAAAGTGTGCACACAAAAAAGCAAGGGTGCACCCAAGACGGTAGCACCAATAGATGATGGTACAAAAGAGACATTGCAGAATGATGATCTGACACCTGAACAGCAGATGTTTTGTATATATTACAGTAGAACTTTCAATGCGGCGCAGAGCTACCAGAAAGCATATGGTTGTAGTTATGAATCAGCGATTGCAAACGGTTCACGGTTGCTAACAAATGATAAGGTTCGAGCAGAAATTGAACGTCTGAAAGAAATTAAACGTCAGCAGATAGTAGCCGGTGCAGATGATATTGTAGAATTGCAGATGCGTATTGCTTTTGCAGATATTGGAAATTATGTCTCGTTCGGACAAAAAGAAGTAACTGATATAGAGACAGACGAAACATATATGGTCAGCGTGGTTGATCTGAAAGAATCTAAAAACACGGATACCCAGCTCATCCAAGAGGTCAAGCGTGGAAAAGATGGAGTTTCGGTGAAACTGGCAGATAGGCAAAAGGCTATTGAATGGCTGTCAAAGTATTTCCTCATGCACCCGGATGATAAGTATAAGGCAGAATTTGATAAAAAGCGTGCAGAGGTCAAGGATGACACCGGAGCACAGATACTGCAGAATATGCAGACGATAGCGGACATCTTGCAGCACCCGGTAGCAAATCGGAGTATAGCTGATCTGGAAGAAGGTGATGCGGATGAATAAACCGGCACCATTAAGTCAGAGACAGTATGAATATATGCAGAGGTGCATGCACAGTTGGTTCAACGTGGCAGAGGGCGGTAAGCGTGGTGGGAAGAATGTTCTGGCAACACTGATTTTCTGCTCACTATTGGAAACCCATAAAAATAAAATCCATCTGGTAGCTGGAGTGTCAAATGCAACGGCAAAGCTTAATATTCTGGACTGTGACGGATACGGACTACTCAATTATTTTGAGGGCAGATGCCGTGAGGGAAAATATAAAGACCGTGATTGCGTGTATGTGCAGACCAAAACTGGCGAAAAGGTTGTGCTTGTGTCCGGCGGCGGTAAGGATGGAGATGAAAAGCTGATAAAGGGTAATACCTACGGCATGGCATATGTCACAGAAGCAAACGAGTGTCATCCGAAGTTTTTAAAAGAGGTATTCGACCGAACGCTTTCTAGTTCCGACCGTAAGATATTCCACGACCTCAACCCGAAAGAGGAAGAACACTGGTATTATATGGAGATTCTGAAATTTCATGAGGAGCAGCAGGAGAAAAATCCAAGCTATGGATATAACTATGGACATTTCACACTGGTGGACAATATGAGCATGACGGACGAACAGATTAGGAAAGTGTTAAGCACCTATCAGAAAGGTACAGTGTGGTATAGACGTGACATTAAAGGTGAGCGTGCTGTTGCAGAGGGAATTATCTTTCGAAAGTTTGCAGAGAACAACGAGCCGTATCTCTATGATGATGATACAGATCCGTTGTTTGCGAGGGGCACAAATGGAAAATTGATACATAAACCGTCAAAAATCACAATGGGAATCGACTTCGGTGGAAACGGATCTATGACAACCTTTGTATTGAAGCTATACTTCCACGGATATCATGATCTGAGGACAGCGGAGGAAGCAAACCTGGAACTGTCACCGGACATTGACGCAGAGGCGATATGCAGTAAGTTCATAAAGTTTTATAAATACTGCATGGGAAAATACGGTTTTATTGACTGGGTATTCCCGGACAGTGCCAGTACCACGATGATAAACAGCCTGCGGAGTGCTGCGAGAAAAGAAGGACTGCCATACCGACATATTAAAGGATGCCGGAAAAATGAAGTATCAGACAGACCAAGGACATACGATATGCTGATGAATACCGGCAGATGGAAGGTAAATCGGAAATGCACGAAGCTTCGGAATGCAATCGGGAAGTTGAAATGGGATCCGGATCACCCAGACAGACCGGAGGATAAGAATATCGGAAACTGTAACGACTGGTGGGACGCGGAAAATTATACAATTTTGGATTTTATTGAATGCGTTGACCTGGATAGATAGGAGTGTGGATTATGGAAAATTTTGTGGAAACATATTTAAATGGCAAGGGCTACAATGTGAACAGCAAAGCGCAGGCGGTGATCAAGGAGTGTGATAATTGGTACGCAAATCGTGTGATTGAAGATTTCCACGAGCGTACCACGGTGCACGGTACCCCGTATCAGCTGAACCGGATGGGGTTTGCAAAAAGATGCTGCGCAGACGATGCGAATTTATGTGAGATAGCAGAGGTAAACGGAGGGAACAACGAAGAGCAGCATGAGTATCTGGCGGATATTCTGTGCCAGAATCGCTTCCTCGCTATGTTCCGCAAGCAGATTGAGAGTGTATCCGCTAAAGGAACGGCGGCTTGCTATGTGCGGCTGGACAATGCAGATATCATGTCTGACAACACGGTACGCGGTGGAAACATCCGGCTGAATTATGTGTCTGCGGAAAATTTTATTCCACTCACAGTTGAAAATGATGAGGTGATGGAAGCCGCGGTTGCGGGAACAGGACTGGTTGGCGGAAAAGTGAGGACGACAGTCGTTGATTTTATAAAGGATGAGCATGGCAACTATGTTTCGGAAACGAACGTTTTTGACGAATATGGCACGCTTCTTCCGGATATGACCACGGTGGTGCAGCTTGGTAGTGTAAAGCCGTTCGCTGTCCTGCGGAATGCCGAGGTTAATAATATCGATCACATGATGGGATATGGATATCCGAAGGTCTACGGGGCAATCGGAATCCTTAAAGCTGTGGATTTGTGCTTTAATGTACTGTTTGGCGATCTGGACAAGGCGGACAAGTTGGTGCTGGTCAACGAACTGTTGTGCAAATTTGACGAGGCCGGGAATCCGATCACTCCTAATGAGCAGGTTAAGAAAACATTTGTTCTGCTGGGAGGTGAAAAACTTCCGGATCAGAAAGACCTGGTACAGGAGATCAACCCGGAGATCAGAGTGGATTCCATCACAAAGTCTTTTGAACTGTGCCTGTCTCTGCTTTCGACCATGTTCGGTTATGGGACGAAGAAATACAGCTTTGAAAACGGGCAGATTAAGACTGCAACGGAGTACGCCGGGGAGCGGCAGGATGCCATGCAGGAGTTAAACAAACAGCGCACCGAAGCGGAGAACTATGTCCGCGATATTTGCAGGGCAGTGCTGTGGTTCTCCAATACGTTCCAGGGAACAGGCTGGGATCTGGATGAGGAGATCACTGTGGATTTTGATGATTCATATGTAACCGACCGCCAGAGCGAACTTGAGAGCAAGCGTGCGGATGCATTGTCATTCCGGGAGATCCCGATGCTGACCATCTGGTATCTGATGGACCGCTATCAGCTTTCGGAGGAAGAGGCTACAAAATATTACCGGGAGGGACAGGCGGATCCGGACGCAGATGATGAAACGGAGGATTAAGGCATGGCATTGACAGACGAACAGCTGGAATTGCTCGGAAACAAGCTTGTGCCGTTATACCAGAAACTGGAGCAGGACGTGATCGCGGATATTGCACGCCGGGTGAAAAAGACCGGGCGGTATACGGAGACAGCCGAACTGATGGCAAGGGCATTGATGGAACAGGGGTATTCTCCGGCAAGGATTCAGCGCGAGGTCATGAAAGTCCTGCGTGCTGACAAAGAGTATCAGATGGCAGTGGCAGAGCATACCAAAGAGTATAAGCAGTATGTGGCAAGCGAGATTTCCAGAGTGGTGGCGGAAGCTAAGGAGCAGGGGAATGACATTGTGGCGGATGCCGGAAATATGGCTTTTAATGCGGATCTGTCTATGTGGGAGCAGGCAGGGAAAAGCCTGCTCCAGCCGTCAGGGTTTCATCAGCTTGTAGATGCTATGGCAGTGCAAACGAACGGCGAACTCAAGAATCTAACGAAAACTCTTGGTTTTAAGAATGTTGGATTTACGGCGCTTGAAAATGTATATCAGCATCAGCTTGACCTTGGGCTGATTAAGTTGACCAGTGGGGCGTATAGCTGGCAGCGGGTAGTGGATGACTGTGTGCGGGAACTAGCACAGAGCGGACTTCGGACGATCGACTATAAGAGCGGCAGGAGCATGCAGCTTGATACTGCGGTCAGAAATTGTATCCGCACGGCATCCGGACAGCTTGCCGGGAAAGTAACCATGCTGAATATGGACTCGACGGGAGAAAGCCTTGTGGAAGTGTCACAGCACTGGGGCGCGCGGTCGGACGGGTCCTGCGGTCACAGCGATCATGCTTACTGGCAGGGCAAAGTATACACTACAGATCGGAGCGGTCACAGGGCGGAATCAAGGCGGCTTGGGTATCCTATCCGCAATCTGGAGGATGCTACCGGATATCCGTCTGATCCGCTTGGACTGTGTGGGTATAACTGCCATCACAGCTTCTATGTTTTTTTCGAGGGGATATCAGAACCGAACCAATGGGATCCGGAGCCTGCGCCTGTCACGGTAAATGGCAGAGATTATGACTATTACCACGCAACACAACGGCAGCGGCAGATGGAACGCCAGATCAGAGCAACCAAGAGGGAGATCGAGGCACAGAAAGCGCTTGGCGGAGACATAAAGGAGTTGCAAAGTAAGCTTCGGAAGCAGACGGCGGACTATAAGCGATTTAGTTCGGATGTGGATATCAGACCGAAAATGGAACGGCTCAGAGTGCAGGCGGGAAGTAGCGATTTAAAACATAACAGTGGAAAAAAACATGCCGATAATGTTATAATGCATCCAGACGGAACATATAATAAAGGTGCAATACAGATGATTGAAAGCATTGAGCGAAAAAATACCGGAAAGGGAAATGCAAATGCCATTACGCATTTCGGAACTGGACTTAATAAGCGTCAAAATTACTTGCTGGAACAGCTGCCCGAGTATGATAGCCAGTGTGTTGTGGGTAAGAAAAGCGTGAGTTTATCAGATCTATCAGCACTTACTGCGCAAACTGGTGTTGAATTTGCAATGTTTACAAAAGGTGCAG
>DJEI01000001.1:4392-12093 GCA_002431865.1 Lachnospiraceae bacterium UBA5902 | reverse complement strand
TGCAGGGGTACCGCTGGAGTGGACATACGCATCCGGGAATAGATGATTTCTGCCTTATGCCATCAAGCGGAGATAAAGAAATTCTGAATGTATTTGACCAAGATTGCACGGCAATTTATAATTCAACAGGAAAATGGTATGTATTAGAGAAGGAGGTGTACTGATGCGTCCGAAACATAGCAAAATTGATATTGATAATGCAAAAAAGATTGCGAGAGAATATTGCATTCAACATGGTTTGAATACTGGATCGCTTGAAAAACAGCATGTGTATGTAATCAATGGAAAGGCAATATTTGCACAGCCGTCGCAGCGCAGAGCAAGTGGATTAAGGGCGGATTTGGATACACAGCCTAAACCAACGCTTGTTGTTGAAAAGACGCCGAAAGGATATGTTGTGCATACAACGGAACATACAAAACATGTTTTTGAGGTAGTACGTCAAAACTAACCATTGCAACGAACGAACGTGTGTGCTATACTATACGGTGGGGTGAGAAAGTGAAGCACACCTATGCGTGGCAGAGTTGCCCGATATGTGGTAATCCCAAAGCTTACAGAGTGCGGGACGACACAAAAGCAGAGCGTTTCCCGGTGTATTGCAAGAGATGCAAGCAGGAAAGCTTAATAACAATAGCGCCTAAGAGCCGAATAATGAGTTTCTAAGAAGTTAGAGATTCGTTGTCCGGCTCTTTTTTGCGTTTACAATCCTTATCGCAGAAAATGCGATTCACAAATCATTTTAGGAGGACACATGAAGAACATTTTTGAAATCATGAAGGAATATGGCTTGGAAGTTCCGGCTGACAAACAGAAAGACTTTGAAAAAGCCGTTCTGGAAAACTATAAGACTGTGACTGACTACAACAACCAGACTGAAAAGCTGGCTGCCGCCAATGAGAAAATCAAGGCGAGTGATGCGGCGACTGAAGAACTGAAGAAAAAGTTGGAAAACTTTGGAGATGCGGATGTGTCTGCATTGAAGCAGCAGATCACAGATCTGGAGGAGGAAAAGAAAAAGATCGAGACGGATTACCAGGGAAAACTGGCGGATCGTGATTTTTCCGATTCTCTTAGGGAAGGTATTACGGCGGCGAAAGGCAGAAATGTGAAAGCGATCACGGCATTGCTGGACGTGGACACGTTGAAAAAGTCAAAAAATCAGAAAGAGGACATCGCGGCGGCACTGAAAGAATTGTCAGAAGCCGCGGACAGCAAGATGCTTTTTGGTGAGGCAGAGCCGCAGGTGCAGAAGCAGGGGAACATTATCGGAGCCGTATCTGGTGGCGGGGTAGATGCCGCGGACGCAAGAATGCGTGCGGTTATGGGACTTCCGCCAACGCCGAACACAGAGCAGAAATAAGGAGGAAAGACAATGCCGAACACTATTGCTTTAGCAAAAAATTACATTAACAACCTCGATGAGGTGTATCGCCTGGCATCGGTAACATCGGATCTGACGTCTGATCCAACAATGTCGAAGGCTGGCGCAAACGCAAACGAGATCGTTTATCCGCAGATCAGCGTTAGCGGACTTGGAGATTACGACCGAAATAGTGGATACACCACTGGCGCGGTAGATCTTAAGTGGAAAACAGCAACATTCAATTATGACCGTGGTACAAGGATTTCTGTAGACGTCATGGACAACGAGGAATCCCGTAACCTTGCATTTGGTATGGCGGGAGCCACACTGATGCGTGAAAAAGCAGCACCGGAAGCGGATGCGTTTGCTTTTGCAACACTGGCAGCGCTCGACGGTATTTCCAAGGCAACCGGTACGATCGCAGATGCATCACAGTTTCTGGATGCACTGCTGACAGCGTGGAGCAAAATGGACGAGGATGAGGTGCCACAGGAGCAGCGTGTTTTATACGCGACGGCAACCTTGCTTAACAGCGTGATGGCTTTGGATACCACGAAGTCACGCGAAATTCTCGGAAAGTTCGCGGTGAAGAAAGCAGTTCCACAGGCGAGATTCTACACTGCAATCGAAATGCTTGACGGTAAGAGCTCAGGCGAGGAACTGGGACACTACAAAAAGGCGACATCTGCGGCAGATATCAACTTCATGATTATCCATAAGCCTGCAGTCATCAAGTTTGATAAGCATATCGCAAGCAATATTATTCCGGCGGAAGCGAACCCGGATGCAGATGCGGACATTATCAAGTACCGCAAGTATGGTCTGGTAGAAGCCTACGCAAACAAGCGCGCCGGTATCTACCTCAACAGCAAGGCGTAGGAGGTGAGCGCATGAGATTGGTAGGAGTAGGAGCGGAGATGCCTGCTGATAAAAAGGCAGACACAAAGCTGAAAAAGGAACTGAAAGAGCTTAAGGCGGAGAACGAAGCCTTAAAGGCAGAGAATGAGCAGCTTAAGGCGGAGAACGAAGCCTTAAAGGCAGAGAAATAGGAAAGGTGGGAGTTGTAATTGGATCATTATATTGATTGGGAGTATTACAGCTCCCATTTTCCGAAGCTGACAGAGGAAGAATTCGATGCGGCACTCGCCGGAGCAGAAGCAAAAGTGGATGTTTTAACACATTTCCGCGCACAGACAGCCACGGGTTACAAGCTTGAACAGGTGAAGGCGGCGGTTGCGAACTTGATCAATGCTATGGCGGATCAGAACAGCGTGGGCGCCGGATCTGGCGTGGCGTCGGTCAGTAATGATGGGTATTCCGAAAGTTACTCAAACGTAACAAAGGAGCAGGCAGACGCGGAGCTCCGCAGCGTATGTTTCCAGTGGCTTTCCGGTACCGGGCTGATGGGGTGCTTATGATGGGAATTTTTACTGACACTATCACGGTTTACAATCATCTGCCGGATGATCGGTATCAGCGAACAGTGGTTAAAGGTGTGATGGTAACCGGAAAGACGGTAAAAACCGTGACTGCGGATGGAAAAGTGAATCTCGCGGCGACGGTGAATATCACGATCCCGGAATCGGCGGTGTGTGAGAGAAATTACCTTCCGAAGCATGAATTCCGAAAACTGTCTGATACAGAGGGTTACTGGACATTGGATGATGCCGGAAATCTGGACGTAATTGTGCGTGGCGAGGTTGCTACCGAGATTACGGATGAGTACCGGATCAAGCATCTCCGAGCGGATTATGACTGTGTGACAGTTGCAGAGGTGTCCGACAACCGGAACAAGCCCCGGTTGAAACATATAAAGGTGGTGTGTAAGTAATGGGAGAGCCATTTACCTTTACGCTGAAATCGATGCATATGGACAAAGCGGAAATCATTGAAAAAAGAGGGCTTGAACACAGCGGAAGGGTTCAACAGTATATAGATGCAGAGGTGTTGAAAAAATGTCAACCGTATGTTCCGATGGATACCGGGGAATTGATCCGAAGCGGTATACGCAACACAAAGATCGGGAGCGGCGAGGTAATTTATGATACACCATATGCAAGGCATTGGTATTATATCAACGCCCAGTTTCAGGGAGCGGACCAAAGAGGAAGGCTCTGGTTTGAACGCATGAAGCAGGACGGCGGGAAAGATGCTATTCTGCGCGGTGTAAAGCGCATGACAGGAGCAAAATAGTATGACAGTAAGTAAAGCAATAACGGAGTGGCTTAAGGGCTACGATATGTGCGTTGTCAGAGTTGACACGGATCAGGTTGGCGAGGGTGCGGATAGTCTTGGCATCTTTAAGTCTCCGACCAGAGAACGAACCGATTATCTCGGATCGTCTTACCAGATCACAGAGTGGTATCAGCTGCTTGTGACAAGAGATGGACAGGAAAACCGCGACCGCGAAGATTATGACGAGTGGCTTGAGAATTTTGCGTACTGGGTTGATGACTGTCAGTATGCCAAGAAGCTACCGCAACTGGACAACCATCGCACTTGCGATGACATCGAACTGACTGGCGCGCCATACATGTTTGAGACAAGAGCGGATAACACAGTGATATATCAGATATCGCTCAAAATAACGTATACGAGGGAAAGAGAGGTAGAAGACGAATGGTAAGAAAACATTTGATCGGGCTGTTTCTGAATGGCGGAACATCTGAGAAGCCGGACTGGGTGCGTGTCAAGAAAGCGACACAGCTTACGCTGGCCATGAACCCGGAGACGGAAGATTATGATTATATCGCGGACGAGGTTCCGACAACGGAATTAAAGCGGTATAAGCCGAGCATTGACGAGGATCTCACGATGTACAAGGGTGAGAAAGATTATGAGATGATCTGGCCGTATTTCTACGAGATGCGCACCGGATCAGATGCACATGTGGAATGTATGGTGGTATTCATGCAGGAACCGGCGGAAGGTGGCGGCTATTTGGCATGGAAGACGGATGCCGTGCTTTCCGTGCAGGATCTCAATGCCGTAGACAGCAAGCTGGACTTCCAGGTACTGTTCGGCGGAGAAGTGGCAAAGGGAACTGCGACAAAATCCGGCGATACTATTTCTTTCGCCGAGAAAACTGCTGAAACGCAGGCAGCGGAATCAACAACAAAATCAGCAAAAACAGCTTAAGGAGGTAGCTTATGAAGTACACAGTAAAACACAACGGTGCGACTTATGATCTCCCGGTCTTTACCCGTGGGATGAAGAAAAAGATCGATGAAGTGAATGAGAGGATCACGAACCCGGAAAGTCCCGTGGATGATCGCGTAGATGCCCTGTATGGATTTGTGGCGGATGTGCTTGGAGAGGAAAATGCTGCAAAGGCGCTTGGAACAACCGATCCGGATGAAATGGATCTGAACGAGCTGAACATTTTGTACATCCGCATCACGCGCGAGTATGATCGCCCTGTAAGAGAAGCGAACAAACCGGAGCTTGATGCTGATACCAGAAAGGCACTGGCGGAAATCGGATCTCTGGCGAAGAATGCAGAATCCATCCAGCGCGTCATGGCGATGCAGAAGAAATGATCGATCTGATAACGAAAGGCTTACCGGACACCGTGACCATCGGCGGTGAGCCTTTTTTGATCGAAACAGATTTCCGACCGTGGATGCGGTTTTGCGACGAGTTTGAAATGTGGGACCAGAAGCAGAGCCTTAACGTGAGTTATTTGTTTGCTGACGAGATCCCGCACATCAGCACGGCAGAGGATATGCAGGCAATCATCGGCTTTGCATATCCGCCCGCTACTGTGCCGAAGAGTGGCGGCGGAGATGGAAGCAGGGTATTAGATTACCGGATCGATGCGGATTATATCTACAGTGCTTTTTTACAGCAATATGGTATCGATCTGACAGAAACAGGGATGCATTGGCATAAGTTCCGGGCTTTGCTTAATGGACTTAGCAGTGCGACAAAGTTACATGAGATTATCGGATATCGCTGCTATAACGGCGACGACAAGGAGTATAAGAGATTGCGCGAGATGTGGGCACTTCCGGTTAAATTATCGGCGGCGGATGTGCAAACCGTGCAGGAATTTGAAGCGTATTTTGAGTAGGGCATGAGAGAGCCAGAGACACGATCCAGAGCCACCCGTGACAGGTGGTGAGGATTATGTCAGATGGCAAGCTGCTATTTGAGACATCGTTAGATACAAAAGGATTTACAACAGGGCTTGATACGGTCAAAAAGACGGCTACGAGTGCTTTTAGCGTGTCCACGAAAGCGGTTACCGCTATAACCGGAGCAATGGCGGCTGGGCTGACTGCGGCAACGACGCAGTCCGTAAAGGCATATGCTGACTATGAGCAGCTTGTTGGCGGCGTGGAGACCCTGTTCAAGGAATCTGAAAGCACGGTGTTGGAATATGCCAATATAGCATATAAGACAGCAGGGCTATCCGCTAATGCTTATATGGACACTGTCACGAGCTTTTCGGCATCGCTTTTACAGAGTCTTGATGGAGATACGGCGGCGGCAGCCACAAAAGCAGATAGAGCAATCACGGATATGGCGGATAATGCCAATAAAATGGGCACAAATATGCGCGATATCCAGAATGCATATCAGGGCTTTGCAAAGCAGAACTACACCATGCTTGACAATCTCAAGCTTGGGTATGGCGGTACCAAGGAAGAGATGGAGCGCCTGATTGCGACAGCCAATGAGATCAATGCACAGCAGGGGATTGCGACCAGCTACAGTATAGATAGTTTTGCTGATATTGTGGATGCGATCCATGTTGTACAGGAAAATCTTGATATAACCGGAACGACCGCAAAGGAAGCGTCCACTACAATCCAGGGCAGTATAGCATCGCTCGGGGCGGCATGGGAAAACTTTCTGACAGGTATGGCAGATCCAGACCAGGACTTCGATACTTTGCTGAACAATCTGATTGATTCGGCGCTGACCGCCGCAGACAATCTTATACCGCGCATTGTAGAGACAACGCCCCGGCTGGTAGATGGTCTGACCCAGATTGCAACAAATTTATCCGGATATCTGCCGGGAATATTGCAAGAATTGTTACCGTCTATTCTCGATGGGACGCAGGCGCTGCTTGATTCGGTGTCCGCGGCGCTTCCGGATCTGATCGGCATGGCGGTTGATATTGCTCCGCAGATGGTAGATTTCGCGGTGCAGCTGATTGGAGCACTCGCGCAGGGGATTATCGATAATCTGCCGCAGCTTTTGGTAGCCGCGGGGGAGATCGCAGATACGATTCTGGACGGCATCGGGGACTTGTGTCCGGCACTTGATCCTGTTACGGATGCACTGGAAAAAATTATTGAGCATTTAGATGATGTTGCACTCGCTGCGGGAGCAGCGGCAATAGTGTTTGCGGGACTGAAAGCAGGTATGGCTATTCAGTCTGCCGTGAAAGGATTCCAGGAAGCACAGCTTGCGATAGCTTTATTCAAAGCAAGTACAGAGGGGGCAAATATTGCACAGGCGGCTCTTAATGGAACGCTTACAGTTGGAGAAGCGATAGTTGCGCTGCTGACAGGAAAAATGACGTTGGCAGAGTTGGCGTCCGCCGGACTTGCAAAAGCGCAGACGGTATTAAACGGTGTAATGTCTGCAAATCCTGTTACTTTGATAGTTCTGGCAATAGCGGCGTTAGTTGCAATATTTGTAGTGCTCTGGAACAAGTGCGATTGGTTCCGTGAATTCTGGATCGGTCTGTGGGAAAATATTCGGTCTGCCGCATCAGATGTGATTGATGCGATCGTTGGATTTTTTACTGAGACGATTCCGAACGCCGTTGATGGCTTTGTAGATTTTATCAAAAATAACTGGCAGACGCTTTTGATGCTGCTCAATCCAGCCACGCTGTTGGCTGGAATATTCAAGTTGGTCTATGACAACTGCGATGCCTTCCGCGAATTTGTGGATGGATTTATCGAGAATATAAAAAATGCCGTTACGAATGCATGGGATTCGCTTGTTCAGTGGGTGTCGGAACTTCCGGAAACGATCATGTATTGGCTCGGGTTTATTCTCACCTCTCTCATCTTGTGGGGACAGGATCTGATAAACTGGGCGACAACCGCAATACCGGAATTTGCCGAAACGATTGTGACATTTTTTTCTGAACTCCCGGAAAGGATCGCGGCGTTTTTTGGAAAGATTCTTGCAGATCTTGCGGTATGGGCAAGTAATATGGTTACAAAAGCGGTTGAGACCGGAACAAATTTCCGCGATTCAATCGTGACATTTTTCAGCCAGCTGCCAGAACGGATAGCGACATTACTCGGAAAAGTGATTGGTCGGATCCTATCGTTCGCCGCCAAAATGCGGGAAAGGGCATCAGATGC
>DJEI01000001.1:0-4291 GCA_002431865.1 Lachnospiraceae bacterium UBA5902 | reverse complement strand
GGTAAGCATATCGTGGATGGGATCTGGACAGGCATCAGTGGTGGATGGGATTGGTTGACGGGGCAGGTTAAAAACCTAGCAAACAGCTTGTTCCAGGGAGCGAAAGATGCGCTCGAAATTCACTCGCCGTCGAAAAAGTTTAAGTGGCTCGGTGAGATGTGCGTAGAGGGCATGGATGCACCACTTGCTGATTACAACCCGTATGAGACGCTGAAAGATTCGATGGATGCTGGCGTGATCCGGCCGGAGCTGTTTGCCGGAGCAGCCATAACACAACCGGGGGATGCGGTACGAAATACGGCGGGGGCGTTGACCGGCGGATCGGCGACATCAACTGTAAGTGGAGAAAACATCGACTATGAGCAGATGGGCGCAGTGTTCCGGCAGTCCGTAGATGGTATGACGGTATCGATGGATGGCAGACCGGTAGGAAAGGTTATCGCGCCTTATGTGAATGATGAAATTGGGAAAATTAACGGGAGGAGGACGTAATGGGAAAATTCGGACTGACAATCAATGGAAAGCATACGACAGAATACGGTCTTAAGATGCTGTCCATGTACATCCCCCAACCGGCGGTCAAGACAAATTTGATTTCCGTACCGGGAGCGTCCGGCAGCATCGACCTGTCGGAAGTGACTGGTCAGAGGTGTTACGAGAATCGTAGCGGCTTGAAATTTGAATTTGTGCTGATGGAACCCAGTTATGACCTGTGGGCGAAAGCAATGACGGAAATCGCCATGCAGATCCACGGCCGGAAAGTAAAAGTAATCCCGGACAACGATCTCGGATTTTATTATATGTGCAGACTGGAAGTCGACGGGAAGAAAAGCAATAATATTGCGGCATCGATCACATTGAGCGGCACAGCGGAACCTTTCAAGTATGATCTGACAGCAAGCGATGACGACTGGTTATGGGACCCGTTCAATTTTGAGACTGGAATAATCCGCGAATTGGCAGGAATAACGGTCAGCAATGGTAAAAGTGTCACGATAACCGGCGGTGGGATGCCGACGGTGCCGGAGTTTGTAGTGACCGAGAGCGCAAGCCTTGCGGTTACCTATAATGGAAAAAGTCATAACATGCTGCTTCCCGGCACGTATCGCTTCCCGGCGATTAAGATTGGGGCGGATGACGTAACATTGCAGTTTTCCGGCAGCGGCAAGCTGTCTATCAGATATCGAGGTGCTTACTTATGATTTATGAAGTTTTACTTGATGGAAAAACATTATATTATCCGGGAGACCTACAGTGTGCAGTAACTAATGCAAAACTGGAACAGGCGCTGAATGACTCTGGTACATTCGAGTGTGACGTTCCAGCGTCGAATCCGCTTTACAACGCCATTGAGAATCGGCGCAGCATGGTGCAGATCCTTAAGGATGGAAGAGAGATCTTTTATGGAGAGGTGCGCGAGTCGGAAGAGAGCCTTGATATGGTAAAGCAGGTCTATGCTGTTGGGGAGTTGGCTTTTTTATACGATTCCATCCAGCCACAGGGGCGGTATCAGGATCAGACTCCACTACAGTTTTTTACCACACTTATCAATAACCACAACGCGCAGGTGGAGGAAAAGAAGCGGTTTGAGGTCGGTGTGGTAACGGTGAAAGATCCGAACGATAGCATATATCGCTACACGAATTACGAAGATACGCTTACCTGCATACGCGATAAGTTATGCGACCGGCTGGGCGGTTATCTGCGGGTGCGTAAGGTGGACGGCAAGCGGTATCTGGATCTGGTTACTTTGCAGGATTATGGCACGACCTGCGAACAGCCGATTGAGTTTGGAGAGAATCTGCTGGATTACGCCTGCAATGCCTCCGGCGCAGATATTGTAACAGCTGTGATACCGCTAGGAACCCGGCTCGATAAAAGTCCGGTTGAAGGGTTGGACGCGTACCTTGACATCAAGGATGTGAATAACGGCGTAGATTATGTGTATCTGCCGGCGGCGGTGGAGAAGTTCGGCTGGATCAAAAAGGTTGTGCACTGGGATGATGTAACTGTGCCATCCAACCTTAAGAAAAAAGCGGAGGACTGGCTCAAAGAAAACCAGTATGAATTATTAACGCTGGAAGTCAATGCATTGGATCTGTCGATGATGAACAGTGATATAGATTCGTTTGACCTTGGGGATTCGGTCAATGCGCTTGCGGAGCCTTACGGCATGGATGCATGGTTCCCGGTGCAGAAGATGACAACCTATCTGCAGGAGCCGGAGAAAAACAAACTCACTTTAAGCAACACTCTAAAAAAGTCGTATACCCAGCAGATGGCAAGCCTTACAAACGAACTCGATGAAAAGATCCCGCAGCAGAGCGCTTTGCTCCAGCAGGCAAAAGATAATGCATCACAACTGATACAGACCGCCACCAATGGATATATCGTGCTTAACATGGATGACAAGGGAAATCCCAAGGAATTGCTTATCATGGACACCAAAGATATTGACACTGCGCAGAAAGTGTGGCGGTGGAACATCAATGGACTGGGATACTCGCACACAGGATATAACGGAGAGTATGGACTGGCCTTGACGATGGATGGCAGTATTGTGGCTGATTTTGTAACAGCGGGCACGATGTACGCTGACCGGATCAAGGGCGGCACGCTGACACTTGGCGGACATAGCAATGACAACGGCGTCATGCAGGTGCGGGACGCGCAGGGCAATGTACATACCATGATTGATGTGAGCGGGCTCGACACAAACAACATCAGGGTGACAGGCGGCACACTCAATATAAACGATAATTTTATCGTAGACGCAGAAGGTCATATGTATGCTGTTGATGGTACTTTTAAGGGCACAATCGAGAGCAGTTCTGCCAAAATAACAGGCGGATATGTACATATCGAAGCGGCAGAGAGCACGGATAACTTGATCGAATTTAAACGGTCCGGAACTCTCGTGCAGATGGGTACGGACGGCTTGCGGTCGGTTGCGGATACGAGGGAACTCGCTGCCAGCTACTCGGCAGTATCAGTGCGAGATACGTCAGCCGATACGATTGCCCAGATGCTTTCTAGTGGTAAGGGAATCTCTTCTTACGGCTGGGAATCCTATTCGGACAAGCGCCTAAAGCATGGCATAGAATCACTTGATCGGGAAAAGAGTGCTGCGCTTATACAGTCCCTGCGCCCGTGCAGGTTCATTTACAACTACGATCGGGATGGACATTACCGGCACGGTCTGATTGCGCAGGAGGTATTGACTGCGGTCGGGGACGAGGATTGGGCGATTTGCTCGGAGTATCTGGATCGGGACGGAAAAACGTACTATGCGCTCGACAAAACAGAGTTGATCGCTGATCTGATAGCAGCTGTGCAGCACTTAAATGACAGAGTTGACGCGCTAGATGCGCAGAAAGGAGTCTGAATGTCGAATATACAGGGTTACTTACAGAACATCATGCAGGCGGTGTATGGAAAGGATGTACGTCAGTCCATCCACGACGCAATCGAGACGATTGACAGTGTCGCGGATACCGCCAAGGATAGCGCCACGGCAAGCGCCAAGATGGCAGAGACGATGGCGGAGAATGCAGGAAAATATGCTGACGAAGCGCAGACGTGCGTGGTTGCGGCAGCTGAATCCGAAGCCAATGCCAAGGCATCAGAGACAGCCGTGAAAGCCAGTGAGAATGCCGCAAAAACATCAGCGGATAATGCAGCGGCGTCAGAGACAGCAGTTGCGGAGTCAAGGGACGCGGCAGCTGAATCCGAAGCCAATGCCAAGACATCGGAGGAAGCAGCGGGCAGATCAGCCGATGTAGCTACAGAGAAAGCGGCGGCTGCCGACCAGTCAGCTGATACCGCAGCAGAAAAAGCAGAGATTGCTACGGAGAAAGCGGCGGAGATTGTCGGAAAAGCAGAAGCTGCGGCGGCAAGCGCTGCCAAGGCGGAAAGCTATGCCGTGGGCGGGACCGGCAGCCGGGAGGGAGAGGATACGGATAACGCATCGTATTACTACCGGCAGGCGAAAAGCATCTCTGAATCTTTTGCAGGAGCATTGCGTCCGATGGGTACCGTTGCGTTTACCAGCTTACCCGCATTAACCGCGGCGGCTGCCGGGGATATGTACAATATTTCCGACGAGTTTACAACCACGGACGATTTCAAAGAGGGAGCCGGCAATACAGTTCCTGCCGGCGCGAACATCTACAAAACGTCAGACGGAAAGTGGGATGTGCTGGCGGGTACTCCGGTGACGGGGGTCAAGGGTGCAAAGGAGGCAGCCTACCGCCGTGGGAATGTAAGTTTGTCGGCGGCGGATGTTGGGGCA
>DJEI01000085.1:63395-68520 GCA_002431865.1 Lachnospiraceae bacterium UBA5902 | reverse complement strand
TCAAACTCAATCGTTCCAGGTGGCTTACTCGTAAGATCATAGAATACTCTATTAACCCCGCGCACCTCATTTATAATTCTGCTCATAACTGTCTGAAGCACTTCAAATGGTATCTCGGCACTTTCAGCTGTCATAAAGTCAATTGTATTAACTGCTCTTAATGCAACTGCGTAGTCATAAGTTCTCTCATCTCCCATAACACCAACTGAACGCATGTTAGTGAGGGCTGCAAAATACTGGTTTGGCATCCAGGCTGGATTCTTTCCATTTTCTTTCTTGTAGGCTTCTACTGCCTTGTCTACCTCTTCACGATAGATGTAGTCGGCATCCTGTACGATACGAACCTTGTCGCCTGTTACCTCACCGATAATACGAATTCCAAGTCCTGGACCTGGGAATGGCTGACGGAATACAAGGTTTTCTGGAATGCCAAGTTCAAGACCGGCTTTACGGACCTCATCCTTGAATAAGTTACGAAGTGGCTCAATAATTTCCTTGAAATCAACGAAATCTGGAAGACCGCCTACATTGTGATGCGACTTGATAACTGCTGATTCACCACCAAGTCCGCTCTCTACAACATCTGGATATATAGTTCCTTGTGCAAGGAAATCAACTGCACCAATCTTCTTGGCTTCTTCCTCGAACACACGGATGAACTCTTCACCAATTATCTTTCTCTTAGCTTCTGGCTCTGTTACACCGGCAAGCTTAGTGTAATATCTTTCCTGTGCATTTACTCTTATAAAGTTAAGGTCAAACTGTCCTTCTGGACCAAATACACTTTCAACTTCATCGCCCTCGTTCTTACGAAGCAGACCATGGTCTACGAATACGCAAGTAAGCTGCTTTCCGATAGCCCTTGAAAGAAGTCCTGCTGCCACTGATGAATCAACACCACCAGAAAGTGCAAGTAATACCTTTCCATCGCCAACCTTTTCACGTATTTCCTTAATGGTATTTTCAACAAATGCATCCATTTTCCAAGTGCCAGCACATCCACATACTCCACGTACAAAATTGTGAAGCATCTTAGTACCTTCCTGTGTATGAAGAACTTCTGGATGGAACTGGATTGCATAAAGCTTCTTTTCTGCACACTCTGCTGCTGCCACTGGACAGTCTGCTGTGTGTGCAACTATCTTAAAGCCTGGTGCAACCTGTGAAATATAATCAAAATGGCTCATCCAAACAATGGTCTTTTCTGAAACATCTCCAAATAAAGCACTACTCTTATCAACAAATGTCTCTGTCTTTCCGTACTCTCTTACTGGAGCTTTCTCAACCTTACCTCCAAGAACGTGCTGCATAAGCTGAGCACCATAACATAATCCGAGCACTGGAACACCAAGTTCAAAAAGCTCTTTAGTACAAGTAGGTGCCCCCTCTTCATAGCAGCTGTTTGGACCACCTGTAAGGATAATACCCTTAGGGTTCATCGACTTAATCTGCTCAATAGGTGTTTTGTAAGAATATATTTCACAATATACGTTACATTCACGGACACGACGTGCAACTAACTGGTTGTACTGTCCGCCAAAGTCAATAACTATAACCTTTTCCTGATTCATATTGTCCCTTTCCTAATCATAAGTTTGCGCCGAAAATATATTTTATATGCATTTCTATACTTTAATCAGCTAATCATAACAAATATCCAGCTATACCATTACATTCAGCCACAACTTCAATACTTTATATATCAATTTTACTGATTCTATTGTCTTTCACTGGTTTCAAAGTATATATAAGCAACTATAAACATATACATCTACGACTCATATATATTTATTATAGTAAACAAGCTGTATAAAGACAAGCATATTCTTAAATCTTTATTTTCATCTTTATTTCTTTTCTTTATTTCTTTTTCGTTTTTTATTTTCTTTTTAACTTCAATATATTCATATTCTCTTTCATAAAGAATTCCAATATTGCACCGCCACACATCTTCCTAAGAAAACCATCTACCTAAATGTCTTCCACCTAAATATCATCTACTTAAATATCATCCACCTAAATATCATCTACTTAAATATCATCCACCTAAATGTCACCATCATAAACATACCGTTTTCTAACTTTTAAACTTACGTGCTTCATAGCTTCATATTTTCATAAAAGCCAAAAACAAAATATAATAACTATGCTAATATCTATCTTGTTGCAAAAGTTCTAAACATTTTTAAGAAATTCATCCACATATTTCCTCATATCGTCAAATTCTGCATTAACCTCAGGTACATCTGACTTAAAATCCAGCAGCCTATATACATAGCCCTGTTTCTTAGCCTGTCTGTAGCTTTCCGGATATACAAGTTCAAAAAGTAGTGATATATGCCCTACTATATGGTCAACCGCACTCTTTCTGACACTTTTAAGAACTGTTTCTTTCCTGTAAAAGCTATCTAGTACCGCTTTAGTTATAACTCCGTTCTTAAGTTCCTCTGTTGTTACATCATATATAATCTCCATTGGAATATCTGCATTTACCTTAAATATATCGACCTTATCCGCATCACGCAGTATATTGCAGAACATAAGCTCTCTATCAGTCAGGTCTTCTTTTACACGATACTTGTTATGCTGTCTTATTGCAAGTTCGAGAAGTCCCGCCAACCTGCCCTCATCGCAATTTATCCGCTCATTATTCAAATTGCCTTCATTGCACTTTACATGCTCACTATTTAACTTGCCTTCATTGCATTTTCCCTGCTCACTATTTAACTTACCTTCCAGACAATCTATTTTCCTACCATATACCTGCCCAGCTTCTTCATTTCCTAAACCCGCAAGCTCACATTCTTCATAATATCCTTCTGCAAACTTCCTTATAAGTCCTTCCTTAAACAACAGGTCTGCCCCGAATTCTGCGTGGTCTACTGACTGTGCATCGTTAAATGTACCGAAACGCCTTATCTGCTCGAATCTTCCTATGTCATGTAACATTCCAAGAAGCCATGCAATATCTACATCTGCTTCACTTAAGCCAAGCGATTCTGCAATGCTCTGGCACAATCCTGCAACTCTGTAAGTGTGATCTATCTTAAGCTTTATCTTTCCATCCGATGGATCATAATTTCTTACATATTCTGCAAATGCATTGATAACATTTTTCCTGTTAATAACCGGTTTGTTGATGCTTTCCACAATATCTATAAGCCCGTTAAGGTCATCACATACCATATATGTAAGCTTCCTGATGTCATCATCTATTTCTATAGTATCAGGAATATGGACAACTCTCATACCAGCAGCATATCCAGCTTTGATACCGTTGATACTATCTTCAACTACTATTGACTCTATTGGACTTACACCTATTTCTTTGGCGGCACGTAAGAATATATCTGGTTCTGGCTTTCCATGTTCTACCTCATCTCCATATACCACTGCATCCAGATAATCCCATACTCCTATTGTATGAAGCGTCCTTTCTGCACTTTCACGCCTTGTTGATGTAGCAACCGCGCATTTTAGTCCATTACTCCTTATATATTCAAATACTTCCTTCACACCTTTTTTTACAGGAATACCTTCGGTTTCTCTTATCTTATATACATGCTGTGTTCTAAGTTCCTTAGCTTTCCAGTAGTCTATCGCACCATTGTAGTAATCATCAAATAATTTACAGCAGAGTTTGGCCGGTGCCCCCTTGAAACTGTCTATAAGCCACATAGGCATATCAACTCCCAGTTGCTCTGCCGCCCAGAGCCAGCCCTCATTAGACTGCCTTTCTGAATCTATAAGAATTCCATCCATATCAAATATAATGCCTGATACCATTTTCTTCTCCTAGTAATTAAATGTCACTTTTAAACTTCATATCATTTATAAGTATGAGTAACGCTATATCTTTGTAACTCAGCGGAAATCGCACTGTGTTTTGAAATTCCACCATCTATAGATATTAAAACTTCACATATACATATACATATACATATAAATATATATAAATGTAAATGAAATTCCACCAGCAACACCATCATCTGCACAATACTTACAGATACTTCTTAACATACTGTCCCGTATAAGACTTCTTAACCTTTGCAACCTCTTCCGGTGTTCCCTTGGCGATAACTGTACCACCTCTGTCGCCGCCTTCTGGTCCCATATCTATAATATAATCTGCTGTCTTAATAACATCAAGATTATGCTCAATAACAACAACTGTGTTGCCGCCCTCTGTAAGCTTATGAAGTATATCTACAAGCTTGTGGACATCAGCAAAATGAAGTCCCGTTGTAGGCTCATCAAGAATGTATATGGTCTTTCCAGTACTTCTCTTTGAAAGCTCTGTAGCAAGCTTTATTCTCTGTGCCTCACCACCTGAAAGCTCTGTAGATGGCTGTCCTAACTTAATATATGAAAGTCCGACATCATTAAGTGTTTCTATCTTTCTTCTGATTGATGGCACATTTTCAAAGAAATCAACTGCATCCTCAACTGTCATATCAAGCACGTCATATATGCTCTTTCCCTTGTACTTAACTTCAAGTGTTTCCCTGTTATAACGTTTTCCGTCACACACTTCACAAGGTACATATACATCTGGAAGAAAATGCATTTCTATCTTAATAATACCATCTCCCGAACAAGCCTCACAACGTCCACCCTTTACATTAAAGCTGAAACGTCCTTTGTTATAACCTCTTTCCTTGGCATCTGTTGTCGAAGCAAAAAGATCTCTTATCATATCAAATACGCCTGTATATGTTGCTGGGTTAGAGCGTGGAGTCCTTCCTATTGGTGACTGGTCAATATCTATAACCTTATCAAGCTGTTCAATACCTATTATATCATCGTGGTCACCTGCTATACATCTTGCACGGTTTAAGGACTTAGCAAGGTGCTTGTATAGAATTTCATTTACAAGTGAACTCTTTCCTGAACCTGATACACCAGTTACACAGGTAAATACTCCAAGTGGTATATCAACATCAATATTATTAAGATTATTCTCCCTTGCCCCCTTAACTGTTATCCAGCCTGTTGGCTTTCTTCGCTCGGCTGGTACTGGAATCTTGATTCTTCCGCTAAGATATGCACCCGTAAGCGAATCCTTACACGCCATAATATCTGCCGCTGTTCCTGTCGCAACAACTTCTCCACCATTACGTCCAGC
>DJEI01000085.1:62262-63288 GCA_002431865.1 Lachnospiraceae bacterium UBA5902 | reverse complement strand
ATGTATAAGTGTTCCAAGCAGCTTGTCATTATCCCTCTGATGAAGTCCGATACTTGGCTCATCAAGTATATAAGCCACGCCTACGAGTCCTGAACCTATCTGTGTTGCAAGTCTTATTCGCTGTGCCTCTCCACCAGAAAGTGTACCTGTCGCCCTTGATAATGAAAGATAATCAAGTCCTACATCCATAAGGAACTGTATTCTTGACTTAATCTCTTTAAGTATCTCTGCACCGATAAACTTCTGTCTATCTGTGAGCTCAAGCTCATCTAAGAACTTTTTCAGCTTGACAATAGACATATCTGTAATCTGGTATATATTCTTATCAGCTATTGTAACAGCAAGCGAAGATGGCTTTAATCTCTGTCCATGGCATGACTTACAAGGTCTTATGCGCATGAATTCCTCGTACTGCTGTTTTGCACTGTCTGAGTAAGTTTCTCTGTATCTTTTCTCCATATTATGGATAAGGCCTTCAAATGCTATATCATACTCTCCAACACCTCTCTGACCCTTATAATGTACCTTTACACTCTTACCCTTAGTACCATTTATAATCATATCCTTAATATCATCCGGGTAATCTTTAAATGGAGTTGAAAGGCTGAAATTATATTCCTTTGCAAGTGCCTTCATAATAGCTCTTGAAAAGCTGCCTTCATCCTTTACAGACTGCCAGCCTATGCCTACTATTGCACCATCATCTATACTAAGTGAATCATCTGGTATAAGCAGCTCTGCATCAAAATTCATAGTATAACCAAGTCCATAACAGTCTGGACATGCTCCAAACGGATTGTTAAAAGAAAAGCTTCTTGGCTCTATCTCATCTATACTTATGCCACAGTCAGGACATGAAAAGCTCTGTGAAAAGTTAATCGGCTCACCATCTATGACATCAACTGTCATAAGTCCCTCTGCAAGCTTAAGTGCTGTTTCTATTGAATCTGTAAGTCTTTTATTGATGCCTTCTTTAACTACAAGACGGTCAATAACTATCTCTATATTATGCTTCTTATTCTTATC
>DJEI01000085.1:61896-62231 GCA_002431865.1 Lachnospiraceae bacterium UBA5902 | reverse complement strand
AGATTTATCTCATCTGTAAGCTCATACATATTGCCATCGGCGATTACTCTTACATAACCACTCTTTTTAGCCTGTTCAAAAAGCTTCTTATGTTCACCTTTTCTTCCTCTTACAACTGGTGCTAATATCTGTATCTTAGTTCTTTCTGGAAGCTCCATAATAGTATCAACCATCTGGTCTACAGTCTGCTTGTTGATAACCTTGCCACACTTTGGACAATGTGGTGTACCTATTCTTGCATACAATAATCTGAAATAATCGTATATCTCTGTAACAGTTCCCACCGTTGAACGTGGGTTTCTGTTAGTTGACTTCTGGTCTATTGAAATAGCTGG
>DJEI01000085.1:0-61811 GCA_002431865.1 Lachnospiraceae bacterium UBA5902 | reverse complement strand
CTTGCATATGAAGATAATGACTCCATATATCTTCTCTGACCTTCTGCATATATCGTATCAAAGGCAAGACTTGACTTACCTGAACCTGACAGTCCTGTAAGTACAACAAGACTGTCCCTTGGTATATCTACATCAATATTTTTAAGATTATGCTCACTTGCACCTCTTATTCTTATATAATTCCTGTAATCGCCTTTTTCCATACTTTATTTATCTCCATTATTTTCTGTCTTAATCCTTAACAAACTAATATAATGATGTGAACGTCACAATTTAATTCTGACACTCACAGATGTATCAGAATCGCTCCATTGCTTTATAATTCACAATCCATCCTGCATAATAAATATCAGTCTATAATAAGCAAATTCAAAACATTGTACAATTATGCCCATATTAGGAAGACATATTCTGCATAACCTATTGAATATATCTATGCCACAAATAAAAGCAATTATTTATAAACCTGCAAAATACACCTGTAATAATCTGTCTGCTTATTACTTGCCTGACTTCTTATCCTCATAAATATACTTATTAATCTCAATCATCTTATCACGAAGCACAGCCGCCTGTTCAAAGTCAAGCTCCGCCGCAGCTTTACGCATATTCTTCTCAATCTGCTTCTTAACCTTTTCAAGGTCTTTAATGCTCATAGACTCGTAATCTACATCAAGCCTTCCATTAGAATTATCTGCTTCTGCCGCCTTAGATATACTTATAAGATCCCTGACCGCTTTCTTTATTGTCTGTGGTGTTATACCATGTTCTTCATTATACTTCTGCTGTATCTTTCTACGTCTTTCAGTTTCAGATATAGCTTTTTCCATGGACTCGGTTATCGTATCTGCATACATGATAACATGTCCTTCTGCATTTCTGGCTGCTCGTCCTATCGTCTGGATAAGTGATGTTTCCGTTCTTAAGAATCCCTCCTTATCAGCATCAAGAATAGCCACAAGACTTATCTCTGGAATATCCAGTCCTTCTCTAAGCAGATTGATACCGACAAGTACATCAAAGCCATCAAGTCTCATATCCCTTATAATCTTCTGTCTTTCAAGCGTATCAATGTCAGCATGCAGATACTTGACCCTTATGCCAACTTCCTTAAGATAATCCGTAAGGTCCTCTGCCATGCGCTTTGTAAGTGTTGTAACAAGTATTTTATTCTTTTTTTCAACTTCCTTGTTAATCTCACTTATTAGGTCATCAATCTGGCCTTCTATTGGTCTTACAACAATCTCAGGATCAAGAAGCCCTGTAGGTCTTATGATCTGCTCTGCCCTCATAAGCTCATGTTCTTCCTCATACTTACTAGGCGTAGCAGATACGAAAAGCATCTGTGATATCTTGCTTTCAAACTCCTGGAAATTCAGCGGTCTGTTATCCTTTGCTGACGGAAGTCTGAAGCCATAATCAACAAGTGTGGTCTTTCTTGCCTGGTCACCTGCATACATTCCCCTTATCTGTGGAATAGTAATATGCGACTCATCAACAATTATCATAAAATCATCTGGAAAATAATCCATAAGTGTATATGGAGGACACCCTGCCGGAAGCCCTGCCAAATGTCTTGAATAATTCTCAATACCTGAACAGAAGCCTGTTTCCTGCATCATCTCTATATCAAAGTTAGTTCTCTCTTCTATACGCTGTGCCTCAAGAAGCTTATCCTCACTCTTAAAATACTTTACCCTCTCGGCAAGCTCTTCCTTTATATTCTCAATCGCCTTTTCCATCTTCTCTTTCTCTACAACATAATGAGAATTAGGAAATATAGCAACATGATCAAGATTACACTTAACTTCTCCTGTAAGTGAATCTATCTCACTAATTCTGTCTATCTCATCTCCGAAAAACTCTACTCTCACAGCATCTCCACTGGATGCGGACGGATATATCTCAATAACATCTCCTCTGACTCTGAAAGTTCCTCGTTTAAAATCCTGGTCATTACGCACATACTGTATATCTATAAGCTTCCTTATCATCTCATCTCTGTCTTTTTCCATGCCTGGACGTAGTGATATAACCATGTTCTTATAATCAATAGGCGCACCTAATCCATATATACACGAAACAGATGCTACTATAATAACATCATTTCTTTCTGACAATGCAGCTGTTGCTGAATGCCTCAACTTATCTATCTCATCATTAATTGAAGAGTCCTTGGCTATATACGTATCGCTCTGTGGAACATAAGCCTCCGGCTGATAATAATCATAGTAGGAAACAAAATATTCAACAGCATTCTCAGGGAAGAATTCTTTCATCTCTGAATACAGCTGCGCCGCCAGCGTTTTATTATGACTGATTATAAGCGTAGGCTTCTGTACATGCTGTATTATGTTTGCCATAGTAAATGTTTTACCAGAACCTGTAACACCCACCAGAGTCTCAAACTGGTTACCCTCATTAAATCCCTGTACAAGCTCAGCTATAGCCTGCGGTTGGTCTCCTGTTGGCTCATATGGGGCATGCAACTTAAACTCCATAAATGTACTCTCCCTTCCTGAATTTTATAATAAATATCTTCTATAGGTCAAAATTTATAGTAAAATTAACTTCAATAAGTCAACTGATTGTTACTCTTACATACTCTGCAAAATTGACTCTATCATAATAATGTAGTCACAAAAAGTAAACCTTAAATAATTGTGAAACTAATTATAAATTGTTCAAATCAAAATATTGTTCTTGTCAAATATTTTAAAAAAAGACAAAGTCAATATTTTCATAGTATGCACTTATGTGCTTAATTTTACTACAAAAAATAGACTTTGTCCATCTTATTCAGAACATACGTTCCTGCTGATTCATTATATTATTAATTCAGTTTAGCCCTCACACTCTCCAGTGCCGCATTAAACTGTGCATCTTCTTCTGCATCCTTATCGTACTCAACAATCACATCAGGAGTAACACCTTTACCATGTATATCCTGTCCTTTAGGCGTAAAATATTTGGCAATCGTAAACTTTATGGCACTTCCATCCGTTAGTGGCTTAACTGTCTGCACTATTCCTTTTCCAAATGTCTGTGTTCCTACAATATCACCTTTGCCATAATCCTGTATAGCACCTGCAAATATCTCAGAGGCACTTGCACTGTTTCCATTAACAAGTACTGCTAAAGGCATATCAAGCTCTTCATTGCCATTATCGCTGTACTCTTTTCTGTTTCCAGCCTTATCTTCTGTATATACAATCAGACCGTTTGGAAGTATATACTTAAGCATATCAACAACTGATGTTAAAAGGCCACCTGGATTGTTTCTGATATCTATAACAATTCCCCTGGCACCATTATTCTTAAGATCCTCCACAGCCGACTTAAACTGCTTTGCAGTAACATCCTCAAACTGGGAAACCGCTATATAGCCAATAGAATCATCTGTCATGCCATAACTTACAGTCTGTACTTCGACCTCATCCCTGACAACCGTATATTCTTCTGTTTCACCATTTCTTACAACCTTCAATACAACAGATGTGCCTTTTTCCCCTTTAACAAGCGCAACTGCTGACGAAAGGTCCATATCTGTAACATCTGTGTCATCAACCTGTATTATCCTGTCTCCGCTCCTAAGGCCTGCCTTATATCCGGCTCCACTCTCATACACATCAACAAGCATGACACCACCTTCATCACTCTGCTGACACACAGCTCCTATTCCGTAGAATTTACCATTGGTAGTTTCCATAAGCTTGTTATATTCGTCAGCCGTATAATAAACAGTATATTTGTCACCATAAGAATTAAGATAAGCCTTGTATATATTATTTTTTGCTTTCTCGTCATCCACATCACCAAAATAAAATGAATCAAGAACCGAGTCTATCGCATTAAGCTTGGCTTCAACTTCACTTCCTATGCCGCTTCCATCCGTAACTGCATCCGACTGTATATACACATCTCCATTAACACCTATGTGTATATAACCTTTTCTTATGCACACCCCAGCTATGCTAACTATAAGAATTATCATCACTAAAAGTGTTGCCACTATACCAAGCAGCAATCCATTCTTAAAACAGCGTGCCCGTACCCTTGCAATTCTGTTTTCCATACGTATTTTATTCTCAGATGTATTATCCTGTTCATTAGTATGAATCATTTCATCATTTTCTCTATTATCCATACTATCCTCCATTTTCACATATAATTTTGCACATATTTACACATATAATTTTACATATATTTTTATATATAATATAAGTGTCTCAAGCAAAAACGCCATTCTTTTATACATAATACGCAGTATATATTGTTACTATATATTGTATGCTATATATTATGCATTACATATCATACAAAAGGCATTTTCACTTTTGACACTTATCATAAATATATTTTTAATGATATCTTTTTCATAATCCAATAATTAATAACACAATGAATGTTTTATTAACTATTTACTAAGATAATTCCATGGATTCACATAACTTCCGTTAAGCATTACATCAAAATGAAGATGTACGCCGTCCGAATTACCACTCGTACCCATGAGTGCTATCTTCTGTCCTTTCGTTACAGTTGTACCTACACTGACAAGCAGACTTGAAGCATGAAGATATCTTGTATACAATCCATTGCCATGATATATCATTATCCAGTTACCAGCAGAAGCATTACCATATTGTGCAAGCACAACCTTGCCATCAGCTGCCGCATAGATAGGATCACCTGATACGCCTCTTACTGATGCACCTATATCAATTCCTTTATGCGGAGATGATCTTCCATCTGTATCTCCATATTGAGAGGTTATTCTTGTTGACACTGTTGGCCATTTGAATGCTCCTCCGTCATATTTTGTGCTTCCACCACTTTCACTGCCAGAATTGCCAGAGCTGCCATTGCCACTATTACTGCTGCCATTATTAAGATTGGCGTTATTTCTGTTGGCCTCTTCCTCTGCTTTTATCTGCTGCTGTATGCTTGCAATCAGGCTATCCTGTTCCTTAATAGCCTGTTCAATAGAATCCTGATAACTCTGCTGCTGTTGTGTATTCTTCTTCAACGCAGCCATTTCGCTCTGTTTGGTAGATTCAAGCAGCTCTAATGATGCTTTCTTATCTTTAAGTTCTTCCTGTTTCGTAACAAGTGTTTCTTTATCCTGTTCAAGTTTTATTTTAGCATCAGTTATAAAATTAACTGTATCATTAAACTTTTCCAACATTTTTCTGTCGTATTCAGAAATTTTTGTTATATATTCCGCCTTGTTAAGCATGTCTCCCATACTTTCAGAATTAAGCAGCAATGCAAAATATGTTTCATCATTATGCTCATACATATACTGTATCCTAAGCTTCATAGAATCATACTGCTCATCAACATCTGCTTCGGCATCAGCAAGTTTTTCTTCTGTATCGGTAATCTCTGTCTCTGTCTGTTCTATCTGACTGTTAACCTCATAAAGTGAACCATTAATTGTAGACATCTGTGAATCCAGCTGCGCCAGATAAGTTTCCACATCACTACTCTGTGATTTAAGTTCATCAAGCTTCTTCTGTGTCTTATCATACTCACTCTGAAGATCACTTTTTTTATTATTGGCATTATCCAGATTTTGTTTGTTATCTCCATATACATCATCATATCTGATAAAGCATGTTGGAACAATTAATGTCAGAAGCAGCAACAGAGTAACCGCTTTTTTAACTAACGCTTTCCTCATACAACTCCTCCATAAAACATCCCGCTATATTTATAAAATTGATTATCAGCTAAAGCTCTTTTACATAACATATCAAGTAATATCTTGTAAAATAGGACCTCCGCCAAAGATTTTCTTTGCATCAGTCCTATATTCACACTTATATAATACAACATAACGTTTCTGTTATATTTTATAACATTTTAATTATATGCTGATTTACACACATAATCATGTTCTATATTAAGGTATTTAAATTAAATATCTTAACAATAAAATTCAAACTGCTTTTAATCTTCTGCCTATATTCATATTATACGTTAGCATGCTTTCTTACAGCAAAGAAACTTCCTAATATACCTATGCCCATACCAAGAAGGATTCCAACTGGAACCAGTATTCTGAACACTTCGTTAACAGGCATAAACGCGAGAATATTCTGAAGTATTGAGAACTTATTCATAACAAAGTTAATTACGTTCTCATATATAAATCTAAGAATAACAAGCGGTATAATAGAACCTATAATACCTATAGTAATACCTTCTACGAAGAATGGTGCATCTACGAACGCATCTGTTGCACCTATATACTTCATAATCGATATCTCTTCCTTACGTACTGTAATACCTATAACAATAGTATTAGTAATAAGGAATATTGATACAGCAAGAAGAATAACAATAATAGCAATTGCAACGTAACTTACAAGTCTTGCTGCACTGGCAAGTCCACTGGCCGTTGCTTCTGATCTGTTTACCTGTCTTATACCATCAAGATTCTCAAGATATGTAACAAGTGTTGACTGGCTTGCCGCATCATTAAGATATATCTCATATGATGAAGAATTGGCAAGAGGATTATCATCCTTAAAACCTTCTGCAAGCTGAGGATAATCCTTGAAATATTCAGCCTTATAATTCTCCCATGCTTCATCTGCTGAAGTATAATGAATACGCGACACTTCATTTCTCTGGCTTATTGTATCACCAAGTTTCTTAATATCTGCATCTGATAACCCCTGGTCAAAGAATACTGTTACACATACTTCATTCTCTGCCTTATGTATCATATACTGGAAATTCGTTACAAGCGAGTAGAATAAACCAAAAAGGAATATACATGCCGCTATAGTTGCTATTGACGCAAGAGAGAACAGTCTATTACGATAGATGTTCTTTAATCCGTCCTTAATATGATAAAATAACGATCTAATCTTCATAGAAATAACCACCCTTTTCCAAATCACTTATAATCTTACCCTGGCTCATAGTAATCGTTCTCTTCTTCATCTGTTGAACGATATCCATATTATGAGTAACTACAAGCACAGTCGTTCCCTGCTTATTAACAGCATCAAGAATCTTCATAATCTCGTTAGAGTTAGTTGGATCAAGGTTACCTGTCGGCTCATCACACAAAAGTATAGATGGTCTGTTTATCAGAGCTCTTGCTATGGCAACTCTCTGCTGTTCACCACCTGATAACTCGTTAGGGTAAGACTTGTATTTATCAAGAAGATTAACCATTGAAAGCATTTTAAGTACATTACTCTTAATCTTCTTAGTTGGTGCTTCTACTACTTTCTGTGCAAATGCTATATTCTCGTATATGTTTCTATCTGGTAACAGACGGAAATCCTGGAATACAACACCTATATCTCTTCTAAGATAAGGTAATTTCTTTCTTGTAAGTTTATTAAGATACTTCTTATTAACATATATTTTTCCCGATGTAGGATCAAGTTCCTTAAGAAGAAGCTTGATAAGTGTAGATTTACCTGAACCACTCTTACCTACTATGAATACGAATTCGCCTTCCTGGATATGCAGATTAATCCCGTTAAGTGCAGGAACATCTGAACCAGATGAATACGTCTTCGTAACATCTTCCATAATTATCATTGTATATATTCCTCCAAACTGTATATATAACTTTTTTCTAATCTATTATTAATATGTGTCCTTGCTCTCCATATACTTCATATACTTCACAACCATAAGGGCAATCTTGAAGGTAATGGCATCCTCGAATACCCGGAGGTCAAGTCCGGTACTCTTCTGAAGCTTATCCAGACGGTAAACAAGAGTATTTCGGTGAATGTAAAGCTGACGGGATGTCTCAGATACATTCAGGCTGTTCTCGAAGAACTTGTTGATTGTTGTCAATGTCTCCTCATCGAACTCGTCTGGTGATTTACCATCAAAAATCTCCTTGATAAACATCTTGCAAAGCGGAAGTGGCAGCTGATAGATCAATCGTCCGATTCCAAGATTGCTGTATGCGATAATCTTTCTGTCGCTGTAAAAGATCTTGCCTACATCCAAGGCAAGCTTTGCTTCCTTATAAGAACGGGACACTTCTTTGATTTCGTTGACGATTGTACCGTATGCAACATTGACCGATGACATGGCTTCTGTATTCAGCATATCCACAATTACCTTTGCCGTCTTGCGCATGTCCTCGTAAGTCTCACTCGGCTTTACTTCCTTGACAAGAATAATATTCTTCTCGTCAACTGCCGTAATGAAATCCTTTGTCTTGCTGGAGAACAAGGTCCTGACTGTCTCTAATGCATTGGTATCCTTCTCCGTCTTTGTCTCGATAATAAACACGATACGTTTTACATCTGTCTCAATATGCAGCTTCTTCGCACGGTTGTAAATATCCACCAGAAGCAGGTTATCAAGCAACAGGTTCTTGATAAAGTTATCCTTATCAAAACGCTCCTTATATGCCACCAGAAGATTCTGAATCTGGAAGGTTGCCATCTTTCCGATCATATAGACATCCTCGGCATCCCCTTTTGCCAGTATGACATATTCCAGTTCATTCTCATCATACACCTTGAAAAACTGAAAGCCACGGATCACCTGACTGTCCGCTGCTGATTCAGAGAATTTTACAACCTCATCCTCATACTCTTCCATTCCGCGCATAGTTGTCGCAAGTATCTTACCTTCGGTATCCATCACACAGAGTTCTACACGTGTAATTGACTTAATTCCAGTAACCGTATCCTGCAGTATCTGATTCGAAATCATTCGTCCACCCCTATTCTTTGTTGTGAATTTTTAAAAATTCTGTAACAAAATTGTAACATTTATGTATTTTTCTGTCAATGTCAAATACTTTCCAATTATTTGACATTGCCTATACCCATACAAAGTACATTTTACACGAAAAATGTGAAAAAAAAAAGAGGAAACGCATAATTTTTATGCATTTCCTCTGAAAAATCACACTTTGTTCAAATTTTAGAACCAAGCTCCTGACTAGTTGATGATAATCTCCTCTGTCTCCTTATCGAAGATGTGGATCTTGCTCAGATCGAATGCGAACTGAACTGTATCACCAGGTCTTGCTGTTGTACGTGCATTTACTCTTGCTGTGATATCGAACTGATCGATTGTGAAGTACAGATATACTTCCGCACCAAGCATTTCGTAAATATTGATTCTTGCATCGATAACACTCTCAGGTGAAGACTCGATGAAGAGCTGCTCGTCATGAATATCCTCTGGACGGATACCAAGGACAACTTCCTTATCAAGGAAATCACCGCTGATAAGCTTCTGAGCCTTGGCATCAGGAACCTTGATTGAGTGAGAACCGAACATAAGTAATACGTCTGCTCCAGACTTAACAACCTTACAATCGATGAAGTTCATAGGTGGCATACCCATGAATCCAGCTACGAACAGGTTGCATGGCTTGTCATACAGATTCTGAGGTGTATCAACCTGCTGGATGATACCATCCTTCATAACTACGATTCTTGTACCAAGTGTCATAGCCTCTGTCTGGTCATGTGTTACGTAAATGATAGTTGTCTGCAGTCTCTGGTGAAGCTTAGAGATCTCAACACGCATCTGAACACGAAGCTTAGCATCCAGGTTTGAAAGAGGCTCGTCCATAAGGAATACCTTAGGCTCACGAACGATTGCACGTCCCATAGCCACACGCTGTCTCTGACCACCTGACAAAGCCTTTGGCTTTCTGTCAAGCAGATGCTCAATATCAAGAATCTTAGCAGCCTCATGTACCTGCTTATCAATCTTCTCCTTTGGTACCTTTCTAAGCTTCAGACCGAATGCCATGTTATCATAAACTGACATATGTGGATACAAAGCGTAGTTCTGGAATACCATCGCAATATCTCTGTCCTTAGGCTCTACATCGTTAACCATCTTGTCACCGATCCAAAGCTCACCGGAACTGATATCTTCAAGACCTGCGATCATACGAAGCGTTGTTGACTTACCACATCCTGAAGGTCCAACGAAGATGATGAACTCTTTATCTTCAATATCCAAGTTGAAGTCCTTTACAGCGTTGAAGCCATTTGGATAAATTTTATAAACATTCTTAAGTTGTAAACTAGCCATTTTGATTTTTCCTCCTTAGATTTTAGCTATAATCATCTGACTCATGATGTTTGTATGATACACCAAATAGCCCGAAGTTGCCATATTACTATTCAACAAATAAGGCGGAAAAATATTGTGTAATTTGTATATGAAAATTTTTTTCATGATTTTTTTGTGGATTTTTCACAAACTTTACTGAATCCCAACTAGCTATATTTTGTGAAACCTTCACCATAAGCATCCCGAATATCCCCAACAAAACAGATTGCCCGGTCATCCAGCTCATAAATTTTCCGCTTGACATTTACCATTTCCTTTGAACTGAGTGCACAGAGCAACATCTGCTTTGGGCATCCGGTATATCCACCCTGTGCCGGAATCCGCGTGACTCCCCGTCCCAGTTGTCCGGTAATGTATTCCACAAGGGCTTTTTCTTCATTCGAAATAATATACATAAGTTTTGCATGGTTTGGTCCCTCCAGCACCAGATCAGAGACCTTCGTCATGACAAACAGGACAATCAATGCATAGATTCCATTGCGAAGCCCAAACACGCCAATCCCAAACAGAATAATGATGCCATCCACGATTGCCATCAGCTTTGGAACGGATACATGCGGAATGCGGCGATTGATGATCTGTGCTGTCATGTCCGCTCCGCCTGAGGACGCATTTTGCAGGAAGATCAAGCCAAGTCCGCCACCCATAATCACGCCGCCGCACAGTCCGTCTACCAGTACATCCCCGGTGAGAAGCGGCAGCGGCCGGATCAACCCGAGAAACACAGACAGGCATACCGTCGCATAGACTGTCCGATAGAATATCAATTTTCCAAGCACCTTATATCCTATGATAAACAGCGGAATATTGACCGCCGCATTAACCAGCCACAGTGGGATATGAAACAAATGCTCCAGCAGGATTGCCAGTCCGGTCACACCTCCGGTCACCAGCTCCAGCGGATTAAAATAGACAACGACCGAGAAAGCCATCAAAAATGTCCCCACAGTCATCAGACCATATCTCTTTGCAATCATCACACACAAACCTCCATACGAAAAAAGACTCCATACTAACATCTAGTATGGAGTCCGCCATTCATTTTTATTCGTATTAATGATTGCTGTCGGATGCACCGATAATGATCACGACATCGTAACCGTCTGTGGATTCTGTCACATTGCTTGTAACGGTTCCCACTTCATAGCTGGCATTTGCAAAATACTGTACCAGTTCTTTGCCTACGCCATCTTCTCTTGCTACGATCTTGGTGTCTGCAAGTGCCTCTGTATAATCGGATGCATTTGTATTTGCATATCCATTTGCATTTAACGTATCACACCAGCGTCCTGCAAGTCCGGCAATATCGGTACTGTTCAGCACCAGGATCTTCCTATCCGTCGCGCTGACTGTCTCTGCCTCCTGTGCAGCTTCGGTTGTCTCAGTCTCTGTGGATGGTGTGATCTGAAGATCATCCACCTGGGAATCCGTCAATGCATTCTCATCCAGCGTTGTCGCCGGCGTATCCTTCGCTGTGTTCCCCTTTAACGCCTGCATTACAAAGAATGCTCCAAATGCCACAATGGCAAGTCCTAATATAATAACAGCTGCGCGAAGCAGCATTGAAAAGAACAATCCTGCTGCCGTCTGCGGTTTTTTTCCACTCATAATTTTCTCCTATCTACGTCATACGTTTTTCAATATCTTCTACTCGTATCCACCGTCGCTCATTTAAGTCCATTTTTCAATACATTTTCCAAGTATAGCAAATGTTGTTGTTTTTTTCAACCGTTTATAGCATAATCATAGTATGGATTTTTTGTGAAAGACTTGCATCCTGATCATATAAGCTACAACCAAACAAGGAGGTTCCAATCCTATGAAAACCGCACTTATCACTGGTGCTTCCCGCGGAATCGGCGAAGCTGCCGCCTATCAGTTAGCAAAAGAATATGACTGCGTTGCCATTGTGAGCCGGAATGCTGACGGGAAATTAAATGCCGTCGCGAACCGAATTCACACCTCAACCAATTGTGAATGTATTCCATTTACCGGAGATGTGTCGGACTTCACATTTGTCGAAGAATGTATCCAGACACTTGCCGCGTCCGGGCATCCGGTCGATACCCTCGTCAACAACGCCGGCATCTCGCTCGTCGGGCTATTTCAGGATATGACGCCAGAGGAATTCGACCACATCCTGCGCATCAACGTGACATCTGTCTACAACACCTGCCACGCGGTCATCCCGGATATGGTACGAAATCAGCATGGACGTATCCTGAATATCTCTTCCGTCTGGGGGCTGGTTGGTGCCTCATGCGAAGTCGCTTATTCGACAACGAAAGGTGCCATCAACAGTCTGACGATGGCACTCGCAAAAGAACTTGCTCCAAGCCATATCGCGGTCAATGCGATTGCCTTTGGCGCAGTAGACACAGCTATGAACGGTCATCTGTCAGCCGAAGAGAAGAAATCACTCTGCGAGGAAATCCCAGCAGAAAAAATGGCGGCTCCCGAAGAAGCCGCCGCCTGTATCTCACACATCTTAGCAATGCCGGACTATATGACCGGCGAAATATTGAAATTCGATGGTGGCTGGATCTAGCCACCATTTTCTTTTTAAGAGTCTTTCTTGTGCAGGTTCTTGATCGCCGTTGTAAGCTTGATCGGATTGCCATAGCGAAGCGTCGAACTGCGGAAGATCTTGCCGCCGATCACGCCCATAAGTACAACGGAAATATACAGAATCACTGCAGATACAACAACTTCCCATGTCTGCACATGTCCCATCGCCACGCGCGCAAACATTGCACTGTACGAACTGAATGGCAGGAACGAGCAGACCTTCATCGCAATACCATCCACGTTATTCAACTGGAACAGTACAACGAAATACACGATCATGATAATCATCTGTGCCGAACCCGCGGACTTGTTCAGATCCTCGATCTTTGATACCAGTGCGCCAAGCGCACCATATATAAAGGCATAGAACAGGAATCCACCAATACCGAATATAGCAAATACAGCCAATACATTGGCCGGGATATCTAAGAACATTCCAAGGTCAATGTTCCAGAAGTCTTTGTTGTACTGGTACGAGCCAAGCAGGCAGGCAGCGATGATTCCGACTTGAAATACGGTTGCCACAGCACCGGCAAATACTTTGCCAAACAGCAACGACGTTGAATCCGTGCTGGTAACCAGAATCTCAATCGAGCGGTTGCTCTTCTCATTTGTGACAGAAGAAGCAATACTCATACCATACATGATGATCAGCATGAATATCAGAATGACAAGCACATAGCAGTACCAGAAATTCTGCGTGCTGTCCTTGCCAAGCACATGCTCGTCATGGGTGATTTCTTTATAGGATGCCTCCATGAATTCGTCAAAATCCAAATGATTCTTCTCACAATAATCCATCTTGACAAGCATGCCAAGATAACTGTCAAAAATATCCGTATCGGAATTATCCATGCTCTTGTTATATACATAATAATCGTAATCTGACAGCGAATGAATCGAAAATCCAGCAACTGCTTTTTCATCTTCAACTGTTTTTTTCAAAGCATCCTCACTGTCATAACTGACCAGATTTATTCCTGTTCCCATAGAATTCCATACCGAGCCATCCACGTCAATGGTTAAAATTCCATCAGGATCGTAGACACCATATATATGTTCTGCGTCCTTCTCTTCGGAAGAATCCGTCTCATCCTTCGAAGAACTGTCCTCAACAGCAGCACTCTTCTTATCCCCGGAAACCGCATCCTTGACACGCGGCACAAACATGATACCCGCAGCCAGAACAGCAATCAGAATCGTCGATATCACATATGACTTACTCTTAAAATAATTGTCCAGTTCAAACTTTAATATCGTGAAAAACTGCTTCATGCTATACCGCCTCCTTTGCTGCTTCCGTGTCCGGTTCTTCGTCCCCGACACAGGAGATAAATATATCATTTAAGGATGGCTCATATGCGCCAAACTGGTGAATTTCAACACCTGCCTGTTTGCAAATGTCAAGTATCTGCCAGATATCGGTCTGTGGTTTCAGTTCCAGCACCACGTATTTCTTCGTCACACGCTCCACATTTGCGTAAGCAGATAACTTCTCCCGGCAGATTTCCGCCAGCTCCTGCGGACTGTAATTGTCTGCAGAAATCGTCTTTCTGCCGCGTCCGTATGTATCCTTGATGTCATCGAGATGTCCGGCTAATACAACATCACCATGATTGATGATTGCAATATCCTCACAGAATTCTTCCACATAACTCATCTGATGGCTTGAGAAAATCACGATCCGTCCCTCGCGGATCAATTCCCTTATAACATTCTTCAACACCTGTGCATTGACCGGATCCAGACCGGAAAACGGCTCATCCAGTATGACTAACTGTGGTTCCCCTACCAGTGTTGCCGCAAGCTGTACCTTCTGCTGATTTCCCTTTGACAATGTCTCTAAGCTCCGGTCGATATACTCGGATACATGCAGGCGATCCAGCCATTTCACAGTACTCTCATTCGCCTGTTTTTTGTTCATGCCCCGGAGCATCGCCAGATATACCATCTGGTCACGCACCTTTTTCTTCGGATAAAGTCCCCGTTCCTCTGGCAGATATCCAACCTGGCTTGCCGTCGGTTGGAATTTCTTACCATCAAGCATAATCTCGCCGGAATTTGCATGGAACACATTCATGATGATTCGGATGGTCGTCGTCTTGCCCGCACCGTTTCGTCCAAGCAGGCCAAGCGCGCGCCCGCTCTCTACTGTAAAGTCAATACCATGCAGGATTTCTTTGTCCCCGAAGCTTTTTCTTATATCTTTTAATTCGAGCTTCATAATCGCTTCCTTCTTTCCTGTCTACAAATTTTGTTATTGCCGCTTACCACATACTATACAAATCTAAAAATCTGTATAAAAATAACATGCTTCCAATATAGCAGATGTTGTTATCATTTACAACCATCTGCCCCTGCATTTCATCTGTGTACCAAATAAAATGCAGATTTATTGAAAACATGTTATGTAACTGTCACCACGCATCCGCGCGATAACCGCTATTCTACTGCTATTCTATGGAAGTGCATACTTTTCTTCATAAGCTCTGTACTGCTCGTCGTACCACTTGGCATCCTGCTCTTTAACTTCCTTGCGATGTTCATGTGCATCCAGTTCATCGTCCTCCACCTGAATCACGCAGGTTGCGATATTCGAACAGTGGTCTGAGATACGCTCATACGTATCGGAGATATCAGACAGGCTGAGACCAAGTTCAATCGTGCATTTGCCCTTGCGCAGACGCTTGACATGACGTTTTTTAAGCTCCTGGTTCATATCATCCATAAGCTCTTCGAGCGGCTGTACAAGTGCTGCCTTGTAACGGTCATTTTGTTCGAATGCATCGACCGTCATCTTCAGGATATCGTTCAATGCCTTGCTGTAAACAGCAAGTTCATCCATCGCTTTCTTGGAGAAAATCAGTTCTTTCTTATGCATCTGCTCCACTGCCAGCAATATATTCACCGCCAGATCAGAGATACGTTCAATATCTCCAATCGAATGAAGCATCAGTGATAATTTATGTCCATCTTCCTTTGACAGATCCTTCGTAGATAACCGGAGCAGATATGTGCCAAGCTGATCTTCGTATTTATCAACGGTATCTTCTTCCTTACGGATTCGTTCTGCTATTTTCTCATCATATGCGGTAAGTAAGCCAACTGCACGTCCAACCGATTTCATCGAAAGCTCTGCCATCGCAGAAGCAACCTTCTGGCACTGCATGATTGCAAACCCAGGTCTCTCCAGGAACACCGGATCAAGAAGCTGCAATACCTTATCATGCTTGCTAAGCTCATCCTCTTCCTCATCGTCATCCTTAATCGTCTTCACAGCAAGAAACTCCAGGAATCCGGAAAGTGGAAGCAGAACTATGGTCGCCGCAATATTAAAAATCGAATGAATCGTTGCAATCCCTACTTCATTTGCGGCCTGCGGCAGGAATGAATAATGCACAAACGCATTGGAAATATAAAATACTAACATGAATATAACAGTTCCAATTACATTGAAGTAGAAATGAACCGCTGCCGCACGTTTTGCATCCTTGCTGGCACCGACACTCGAAATCATCGCCGTTGTACAGCTGCCAATGTTCTGTCCCATGATGATCGGCAGGGCAAGTGCATAGGAGACTGCTCCTGTGGAACAGAGTGCCTGCAGAATACCAACCGATACCGACGAAGACTGCATGATCGTTGTCAATACAAAACCTGCAATGACACCGAGAAGCGGGTTCTCAAACTTCGTCAGAATGTGTGTGAACGCCGGAACATCCTTGAGCGGTTCCACTGCCGAACTCATCGCGGTCATACCATACATCAAAATGGCAAAGCCAAGCAAGATCGTTCCTATGTTATGTTTCTTCTCACTCTTACAAAATACGACTAAAATCGCTCCGATCACAGCCAGAATTGGTGTGAACGATGTCGGTTTCAGCATCTGAAGGAAGAAGCTTCCTCCATCAATACCAGAAAGCGACAGTAACCATGACGTTGCGGTTGTACCGATATTCGCACCCATGATAATACCAACTGCCTGATTAAGCTTCATAATGCCGGAGTTAACGAATCCGACGACCATAACTGTCGTCGCACCGGACGACTGGATCACTGCCGTTACTCCTGCTCCGAGCAAAACAGCAGACCACTTATTGGAGGTAAGGCGTTCCAGAACCTTTTCCAGCTTACCTCCTGACATCTTCGCCAGCGCATCTCCCATTATATGCATACCATATAGAAACAATGCGAGACCACCGATCATGGATAGAACGTCAAAAATATCCATCTTTTTCTCCTATTCTCTCTATCGACATTTTATAAGCTGGTCTGCTAGATTTTGCCCAGATTTCACCTAATTTTTACAGTTTCCAGCCTTTAACAATAATACAACCTTGAAGAGGTCTCCGTCAATCATTATTTCCACTTTGCCGTTCTGTAATTCCATCAGGCTCTGCGCAATGGAAAGTCCGAGTCCATTGCCTTCTGTATTTCTCGAACGGTCACCACGTACAAACCGTTCTTTTAATTCATCACCGGAGATGTTGAGTGGCTCCTTCGAAATGTTCTTAAAGGTCACTGTGATCTCTCCCTGCTCTGCCTCGTCAATATCAATGTATACCCGGCTGTCTGGCTGGGCGTATTTGATGATATTTCCAATCAGATTATCAAACACACGCCACAGATGTCTGCCATCTGCCATCACGTGGCTGTCCGCCTGTTCACCATATTTCTTCGTCAGATGATTCGTCACAACCGGCTGCAATTTGCATGCTGCAAGCCGCTCTTCGAACTCACCAAGTGCCTGCTCTAAGAGCATTTCCACATCGGTCGGCTCCATATGGACCTCGACATTTCCCGTAGATGCCTTGCTCGCCTCGATCAGATCCTCGATCAGCTTCTTGAGCCGTGCGGACTGCCGCTGCAACACCTCCAGATATTCTGCTTCCTTGTCACTTAAATCGCCCTCTTTGGAGAGGATATCTACATAATTAATAATGGATGTAAGCGGCGTCTTGATATCATGGGAAACGTTCGTGATAAGCTCCGTCTTCATCCGCTCACTCTTCATCCGCTCTGCCACTGCCACGCGCACGCTGTCCTGAATGCAGTTTAATGTCTCACCATGTGCTGCAAATTCCGGCAGCATATGTGTTGTGTCGATCTTATAATCCGTCTCGCCGTCCGCGATCTTCTTCGCGCCATCCTTCAACTGATACATCTGCACGATCACGCGGATCAGGAATACCGCAAGTAAAGCTGCACATACCAGATCCAGCACGATTGCCAGTCCAACAGAACCACTCGTTACAACGAGAATAAACCGGAGCAATACAATTCCGATCAGTCCGCCAAGCCATTTCCAATAGAGGTTAAAATGTCTTCCGAGGAAACAGAATAAATCCCGAAGCTTGCGGAACACCCATTTTACAACCCACACAAACAATTTACACAACCGCCAGATCACTGTATTTGCAAACATTGCCCAGCCGGAAGCCTTGAGCCGTGTCGCTGTCGTCATCAGGAACGGCGGAATCAGGAACGCTACAACCGCCGTGCTGATAGATGCAAGGAAGATTTCATCCCGTGTGGAATAGATATACCACGTAAACAGATTAATTCCACATGCAACAAGTCCAACCGCGATTGCAATAAATACGTCATATGGTATCCGGTCGAATAAATTGCAGGTGATTGTCTCCTGTCCTTTCCGGTGTCCGGATGCAGCGATCAGGAATCCACCCATGATAAAGATCAAAATCAGCGAAACAGCAAACACGTAAGGTGCCATATTCACAATTGGCTTACAATAACGAAGCACTACAGAATTCGCATAGAGATCCCTTGCTGTCATGTTTGATTTCACATAGACATACATTGTATATGAGACCGGGGCGGAAAGCTCGAGTTCCTGTGTGATCGTTCCATCGCTCCCGAACGAAATGTCCATGCACTGGATATCACCATCTCCCAATTTCTTAGTTGCACGCTCCAACGCCTTTGTGTACCCTTCATCGTTGGAAAGATAATAGACAAAATCCGTATCATCCAAATAAATACATGGGTTCGAATAATCGTCATCATACCCAATAACCAGATCATCAAACGAGATATTACTCCAGTCCCAATACTGATCCCGTATCGTACTCGGAATCGCTAATTCTGATGAAAAAACATCCGCATCTTCCTCATATGCAGCCCTGTCATCATAGTTGTATTCGTCCGGTACATAATTTTCTTTCCAGAACTCAATAATATCCGGCAGGGATAATTGATAGCTGAAGCTGGTTGATTTCTCAAACATCTGTATCTGCTGCGACAACACTTCATGGAACTGATAATCCTTCGACTCATAGTTTTCAAGTGTCGGATATTTCTTCGTATCCTCCGGCACGATTTTGAAGAAGAAGTTGCTGTTTTCCTCTGCAAAATAATCCTTATAATACCGGACTGTGTGACTTTCCTGTCCTTCTGCTTCACTTTGCAGATACGCCTGATAATAATCGCTTGCCCGGCTTGCGGAATCATCTACCATCCGCCCCAGGAACTCGTCGTAGATGGCATCTCCCTGCATCCGGCGGGTCGTACCGTAGGAAAGTGCTGTTGACACGACAACACCGGAAACTACGGCTGCAAGAATTGATACCGAAAGCAGGATTGCGGCAACCACCTTTGCCACTGCGTTTTTCTTTAATTTCTCCATTTTATCATTCCTTCCCAAACATATACCCTTGTCCCCAGACTACCTTGATGTAGCGTGGTTCCGAAGGATCTGCCTCGATTTTTTCACGCAAGTGGCGAATATGTACTGCAACAGTGCCCTCCTGTCCAAACGGTGCATCCTCCCAGACAGCACGATAAATATCCTTCGGTGCATACACGGTATTCGGATGTTCCATCAGAAATTTCAGAATCGCATATTCCGTCTTGGTCAGATTCACAGGTTCTCCTTCAATCGTAACCTTCTTCGCCTTGTCATCCAGACAAACACCGTCGATCTCCAGCGTATCTGCCTCCGGTTCCTTCGGGACATTTCCGCCAAGCATCATGTAACGGCGAAGCTGTGCTTTCACTCTTGCGATCATAACAACCGGGTTAAACGGTTTGGTAATATAGTCATCCGCACCGACGGAAAGTCCGAGAATCTTGTCTGTATCCTCACTTTTCGCTGTGAGCAGGATAACCGGGACATTGGAAGTCTTGCGAATCTCGTTCATCGCTGTGATACCGTCCATCACCGGCATCATAATATCCATCAGTACAAGCTGAACATCCTCTGTTTTCAGCTTCTCGCATACTTCCTGTCCGTTGTACGCTTTCGTCACCTGATACCCTTCTGCAGACAGGTAAATACCAAGTGCCTCCACGATATCCTTCTCATCATCACAGACTAAAATGTTATACATATTTTTCCCTCTTCCTAATTGGTAATCTCCGACCATACAGGTATCCCTGTTGTTATGATACCTGTATTATCGCAAAATGAATTTTAAGATACTAGATTTCATATATTTAAGATTTTTTTAAGAACGTTAACTTTCCTTTCGATCCTGCAATACCGGAAATGCCTTCCGGATCCCTGCCACATCGTTTTGTATGTCATATACGAGCAGTTTTTCTTCCTTACAGAGTGCATCCGCAAGCCGGATTTCCTTTGTCGGCACAAGCAAGCTGCCATCCGGCGCATACACCCCCGAATCGCCCGAATAATGCTGTGCATCCATGTCGCCACAGCAGTTCACGCCTGCCACATAGCACTGATTCTCAATCGCGCGTGCGGCAAGAAGTGTCTTCCAATGTGACGCACGCACTTCCGGCCAGTTTGCAGGTATGATAAAAATTTCAGCCTCCGGCACCATCGCCCGAAACTGTTCCGGAAATCGAAGATCATAGCAGATGCCAATTCCTGCCTGAAATTCTCCAAGTGTTCCGGTACAAAGCGTCGTTCCTCCATGGAAATGTGCATGTTCCTCACCATAAGAAAATGGATGGATCTTGGCATAATCCATTGCGATTCTTCCATCCGGCATTACAATCGAATAATGATTCTCGCATCGTGGTTCCGTTTTTTTCACCCAGCCAATGCCGATCGTCTTGTGGTACCGCTTTGCAAGCGCCGCTATCTGTGCGGGTGTCCAGCCAGTTGTTGATAATTCTGCTATTGCCGGAGTGCCATATATCTGCTCGCAGAATCGCATCGGGTCGTCCGATTGGCAGATCTCCGCTGTCACATCGGTATGCATCGAGAAGCCCGTCAGACTCATCTCCGGGAATAATACAACCTCCGCATCCGCGGACGCAAGAAATACTTCCGCACGGACGAGATTCGCCTGTTTGTCCTCCCATATGATATTTGTTTGCGCCAGTGCAATCCGCATGCTCTGTCTACCTCCGTAGTTTTACCACTGTCCCATCACTTTGTGTATAAACGCGCCAACCTCTTCCCACGCACGTTTCGATTCCGGAATCACCGTTCCGCTCATCTGAAACACATGGAACATGCCTTCATATACCGTAAATCGTACCGGAACCCCCTGTTCCTTTGCCTTCTTTGCAACTGAAGCCGCATCATCATACAGCATCTCGTGCGTCCCGACCTGAATCAGCATCGGCGGGAATCCGGTAAAACTTCCATACATTGGTGAAATCAGTGGATTCTTCGCATCATTTTCCCCGATATATGGGCTGTGCAGCAGCATCTCACCACCACCATCTGCACCAAAGACCGGATCGATCTCCCGGTTCTTCGTATAGGACTCGCCTGTGATTGCCAGATCCGTCCACGGTGACATCGCTACTAACCCTGCCGGCATCGGTTCGCCGATTGTACGCAGTTCCATGCAGAGTGCCATCGCGAGACCTCCGCCTGCCGAATCTCCGACTACGATGATTCTCTCTGATTCATATCCTTTATTACGTAGCCATTTATATGCCACAACAGCATCCTCTAATGCTGCCGGAAACGGATGCTCCGGTGCCAGCCGGTAATCCACGGAAAGCACTGCTGCACCGCTGCTTACTTCGGCGTAAAGTCCTGCCATCTTCCGGTACTGTCCCTGCAGTCCGGACATGTAACCACCACCATGAAGCTGCAGGATCACATATGGATTCTCTGAGCCGTTCCATGTCAGATATTCCATCTTGAACAGCCCCATGTCGATGTGTTCCACTGAAAGATGCTCCGGGTATTCAAACTCTGTGTTCTGAATAGATTTTTCCTTTTTTCTCTGCCATGCCTGCTTCAGAACCGGGTTCTGGTTGACCATGGCTACGATGTCGCGCATCAGTTCTGCGCGGTGACTTGTCTTGTCGTTCTCCCTCATACATACCTCTCTTTTGATCGTCTTTTTGCAATTGTGAAACATTCCTGCACATTCCAGCGGTTTGCTCACAATATACAATTCTACGCAGACGCGCTCTCGCTCAGTTCAGCACGCAGTGGTACTAAATTCGCGATAAAAGCGATTGCTCATTAAGTACCAGCGTGCTTCAATGGTCTGCTTTAGAATTGATAATTGTGTGCAACCGCTTTTACTATTCTAACTGTTTCACAATTGCCGATACACACTTATATAAAATCTACGGATGGATGAGTTTGTACTAGTAAGACAAGTCAACCATCCGCTTTTCTTCTTTTATTTACAACGAAACTACACACGAAAGCGGCGGTTAAGTTCGAGTGTGGTGCTTCGTCCACCAATCACGAAGATGCCGAAGAGCTGGACGAGTACCACGAAGACTGCAGCCAGTGTCAGCAACTTCCATGTCACAACCTCCAGACTGACTAACAGTAACTCGACTGCGGCAAGCAAAGTCAGCTCCAGCTGGGGCATGATATAGCTTCTCCAGTCACGATGGCGCACCATCATGAATACGAAGATTGCAATATTCGTCGCAATCACAACAACCGGAATCGCAATATTGACCGACCACCCTTCGTAGCCAAGGGCGAAGTCGACCGCAAGCACCAGTGCCGCGCTGATCACGCCCTGAAATATGATTTTCTGCTGTTCATCCGCCAGCGGTTGTGCCGTAAACGTAAATGTAAAATACAGATACGCAATTCCGGCAAGGCTCACCAGCGACCAGCGCACGCCTCGATACGTCATATAATTTACGATGCCAAGCACGATCACACCGACAACTACGCAGAATGTCACGATGCGGATTGCAAGACGCATCCGCTGCTGCTTCGGAAACATGTCCGGGTAGACCGGCTGCAGATGCTCCGTCTCCGACAGCGCGCCTTTACAAAGCGGGCAGATCAGGCTGTCATCCTTCACTTTTATATTACAGCGATTACATTTACTCATAATACACTCCATTCGTCTCTACAGAGACATCAATTCCATCTTCTGCAAGCTTGCGGAAGAACACCTTCTGCACATCTACTTCCCGCACTGCCGAGCTGAACGTGAACACCAGCGTATCCTTATAAGACACAACCGCTGCCTTCAGGTTCTGATTCTTCGACATGGACAAGATCGCATACAGGGACTCCACATAAGCTTCGTACGGGCTTGCAAGCTTTACCAGACCAAGGTTCGTCACACAACCGGAGTTGGCTTTCGCAGACATCTGATAGATGATCTTCATTGCGATATTCTTAATAAAGAGCGGCGTTGCACGTAATGCCTTGTTCTTCTCATTTGATACATTGTAAGCCATAATCTCTTCAAGGTGTTCCTTCGTGATCTGGCTTTTCAGGCTCTCTGCCACCTGTGCCAACACCTCTTCAAATGTATAATCTTCCCGCTCCGCCCGAAACATCGCCGACACGACGGCAAAGAAATTCTTCGTTGTAGCGGAACCATAATATGGACGCAGATTTACCGGCACGCATACTGCAAGCGGACGCCGGTGCGGGATACTGTGCATATAACCCTTGTATACCGACCATGCAAATACACCGAGCAGATATTGATTGACGGTCACACCGTACTGCTTCACTACGCGCTTGACATCCGGCAGATGCAGATAGCCGTGCATGATACCGAAATATTCACGCGGGAACATTTCTCCACGGATTACAAGTGCTTTCTCCGTCTTATAACTCTTCTTCGCCGGGCGCTTGTAATGCTTCAGATAGCTGTCCTCCCGGTCTACGGTCGTCTCTTCATGCAGTTCCATCCGGTCACCCTTCCCAATCTCCGGGTGTACCAGACGCAGATACTGATACACGAGTTCTTTTAAGAACATCAGCGCGCCATTGCCATCCGTCAATGCATGAAAGACTTCTAAGCTGATTCGTCGTTCATAATATAACACACGGAAGAGGTATTCCCGGTTCAACAGTGGATTGATATACTGGCAAGGCCCCATATCCTCCTGCATCACGCGCGGTGCCGGGTTCGGGTTATCCTCGAAATAATACCAGAATACGCCGGTCTTCATACGCACATGCATGACATCAAAATACGGAAGCACCATTTCGAGTGCCTGTTGCAATTTCTCCGGCTGGATTTCCTCGGTCAATGTTGCCGCAATCCGGAACACATTGCTTGATTTGCGGCTGGCAATCACTGGGAAGAGATTCGCGGTATTATCCAGCTTATCAAACCGTGCCTCGCGGATTCGCTTCGGTTGTCTCTTTACAGATTTCATCTTCGAATCCGTTGGTTTCACTTCCGGCTTTGTATCCGATTTTTTCTGAATTTTCTGTGTTCTATTATTATTTGTCTTTTTCTGTCTTTTCTTACTCATTTTATTCAGTCCTGACTTCTCATTTGGTCACATAGATATTTCTGTATGATCAAAGATTCTGTATAACATAATTTATAAAGAAAAAAGGGACCGTATACACGATCCCTCGTACTTATGGAAGCTACTGATCGGATTCGAACCGACGACCTATTCATTACGAGTGAATCGCTCTACCAACTGAGCCACAGTAGCATGGCAACCATCCTTCCATTCGCATAGAAATCCTGGCTGCATGTGATACTCTACCACACTAACTCAGATTTGTCAAAGCATAAGTTGACTTTGTATCCTTTATTTTTGACACCAACCGTTTATCATCCGTCAGAATCAAAATCTGCTCGGATGGAATCTCTTCTATACTCGCAAAAAATCCCTGCATCTGCGCATCATTCATCTGTGGCAGACCGTCAATCACCACCGGCATATGCTCTTTGCATAACCGCGTTGCAATTCCTACCCGCACTGCCATCCGCACCAGCGGAAAATCCGCCGCATCAATCTGCGTAATATCTGTAAATGCGCCATTTTTCTTAATCACCAGTCGAAGCTTTTCATCAATCTTCGCATCTTCGTACAATCCACCTGTCACAAGCTGCATAATATCCGTCATGTGATCATTGATAATATAATTCCACTCTTCTACATAGCTTCTGGAAAGCTTCTGAATTGTGTTGATGGCAAGCGTCGTCGCATAAATCTCACGCTCAATCGCCTGTTTTCTGCACACACACACACGGATTTCATCCTCCAGCTGCGCTTTCTGCTTCTTACGCTCCAGAATCTCTGCCTCTGTTGCCCGCAGATCTTCCTTGAGATCCATATATTTCCGCGCGAAGCTCATGTCGATCTCGACATCCTCATACGCCTCATTTTTACGTTCCAGCTCATAGACGATCTTCTTGAATTCTTCCTCCGAGGGTGCCTGATTTTCTCCATCCAGAGCACCTTTTCTGTGCAAGCCATCAATGATCGTCATCACGACAAACAGTGCCGTGCAGAACACAAAGAGCTGCCGCACACCATCATCAAATGGAAGGATATACACAAGTGCCGCAATCACGCCAATGACCAACAACCCCGTCAAGGCAATCATCCACCAACGATCCATCAGCTTCTTCGGTGCCTTATAATCCTTCAGCAAATCAGCATCCAGGAACACACTATTTTCCTGCAAGGAATCCAGATGCTCATTTAACTCATCATCTTCCTCATATTTCGTGCCTTTTTCTGTATCAATCAACCGTCTGGCTTCTCGTTTCCGCTTCGCCGTCTCAATTGCAAACTCCTCATCATTGTCCGCAATCTTCTTACGGACCTCCTTCAGCGCCTCTTCGTCACCCTCATACTGCTTCAATTCTTCTTTTAGTTCTGCGATCTGCTGCTCCGTCTCCGTCACGTCCAATGCATTTTTCTGTTCTCGCAAGATAGAAAGTGCCCGTCTTTTATCCAAATTAGAAGAACCGGTGGTTGCCAGATTCGTAACAAATGTATTGAGTTCTTCTGCTTCATTCTCTGTATCTTTTTGCTGACGAATATAGAGTGCATCACTATATGTCTTTTTGTCTACACCTGTCAGCGACTCATACAAGCTGTTCTTGTGCTTGAGCTTGCCAACACGGCCATTCTTCACATTTAATACCTGGGTCGTCATGTTGTGCTTGCGGAAGCTGTGCTCCACCAGATACTCGTCGCCATCCTTTATCACATATGCCTTTCCAGAAAAACCGCGTCCATCCATCGGCTTATGATGCGCCAGATCATCATCCTCCGTCTCTGGAAATGCACCGATACCATACAACGTTGCATATTCAAAATCCGCAACCGTACTCTTACCCGCATTTCGCGTACCATATACCACATTCACACCCGGCTTCAATTTGATCTCGCGGTTATGAAATTTTCCAAAATCTTTTAATAATAATTTACTGAAATACATCGTTATTTCTCTCCTGCGCCAAGCAGGGCTTCCATACAATAATGCAGTGCCTTGTCCCGAATCGCCTTGTCTCCGCCTTTTTTATCATCGGTCAATTCATCCATCAGTCTGCCAAGCAGATTGTCATGATTCGACACATGAAGCTCATCCATATCGTAATCGCATTCTGTCTTATCGATCACTTCGTTGATACAATAGCGGCGTGTCAATTCGCTTAAATTAATTTCCATATTCTGGGCGGCACGTCCACGCAATAAAATCCGATAAATGTTATCCGCACCCAGCTCCTGCATCTTGCCTTCTACAAGATTGCAGATATCACCATTTGTATAGGTCGAATTGATATCCATCGCCATATTCACATATTTTCTACATGCAAATGGCACAAATGTGATCGTTGTCTCACCGGAGGTTGTCACCTCGCCTAAAATATAGCCGTGCTTTCCGGTCTCTGTATAAGAAAGTGGCTCCAATGTTCCGGCAAATGCCATGTGATTTTTCAAAATATGCGCCGGCTTGTGCATATGTCCAAGTGCCACATATTGAAATCCAAGCTTTGCCACATGCTCCTTGGAAAATGGCATGTGTTCCATATCGCCACCATGCCCAAGCAGAATATTGTATGCACCCGGCTTACCCGGCCGCATACGCTCCAGAATCCGTCCAGTGTACGTCGCATGTCCATAGCTGTATCCGCTGACACAGACATTCAGATCCTCGAAATACACACTTGCCGCCTGATCCCGTGGCATCACGATTGTGTTACTCTCAAATGTATAGGTCTCCCATGCGGAACCTGGATCAATATAGTCCTGATCTCCGGCAATAATTACCGTCTTTGTATTTGGAATCTTCCGAAGCTGGAAATCCAGTTCCTTCAAATCCTGTTCCGTCGGCTTTGTGTAAAACAGATTTCCTGCAATCAACAATAATTCAATTTTCTGTTCTTCGCACACTTCAATCAGGCGATGAAATGTACTGTAAATCTCCTTCGCCCGCACATCGCTCCAGATTCTTCCACGATCCGGCTGTGCGCCCAGATTTACGTCTGCTATATGTATAAAATTCATAGTGTTACCTTGCCTCCATACAGGCTCTCATGCTCCTGCACCAGCTCCTGATATAAGTCCAGCACATTCCAGTGAATGTTATGTTCTGTGACAACTGCCCGATAATTGATCTGTGGCATACCATCTTCTTTACATGCCACCAGAAAACGATTCAGCAGCCCGTCCGAGAACTCTGAAAATAATATCATCGGATCCGGCAGATCTTTCCCTTCGTACCAGTCCCCGGTCTGTTCAAATCCCGGCAGCCCGACATGGCAGCCGATTGGCTGTAAAAAGCGCTTCCGCGCAATCTTCTTGCAGGAATATCCAATCCGCATGCCAAGCGCTTCTAATTGTCTGTGCTGTTCCGCCGGAACACTATATAAAAGTATCGTTGGCATCGCATCCGCCTCCATTCCCACATTACATACTTCTGATTATTTTATCGCATCAGTACATTGAAATCAAGCTTTTCCAGAAATTCACGAGAGTTTCACAAAAGAAAGGACTGTCCACCATTTTTGTGCACAGTCCCTTTTCATTCTTCATTACCTTTCCATATGTGCATATTTCTCTTTCGTAGCAAGTCCGCCCCGGATATGGCGCTCAGACTTATTGACGTCTAACACCTTTCTCGCCTCATGTGCGAGACGCAGGTTGATCTGCTCTAAGCGTTCCGTGACGTCTTTATGTACGGTTGACTTTGAAATGCCAAACTTCCGCGCAGCCTGTCTGACTGTTGCCCCCTCCTCAACGATATATTCACCGATTTCAAGTGCCCGTTCTTCAATGTAATCTCTCAACTATACAAACCTCTGTTTGACTGTTTGTACAGTTTATGAAGATGGTGAATGTAATATGATATGGTGAAATCTTAATTTACTCTTTATTTATGCTTTGACTGGCATAATTGTTACATTCTAATTATCTTACAGCAGCTTCTCAATCTTCTTCATCAGTGCGGCTATATTGATCGTCAACCTGCCGTCGTATAATCCAACCGGCACATCCGCATCAATCCCATAGATCACCGGAAAAATCTCTTTGTTAAATTCATATACCATAATCCGCTTCTGATATGGATCCACAATCCAGTATTCCTTCACGCCAGCATCCATATATTTGGAAAGCTTCTTCCCATAGTCACGAAGCCGGGTGGATTTCGAGATTACTTCCAACACAAAATCCGGCGCACCATATATACAACGCACTTTCATCCGGTCAACATCACACAGAATAACGACATCCGGCTGCAGCATCGTCTTATCGTCGCAGTCAAGCTGTACGTCAACAGGAGAAATAAACGTCATGCACGGACCATCATTGTCCAGAATAAAATTCGATATCTGCCGATAAACCTCTCCTGCGATCAACTGGTGTATCGTAGACGGTGCCGCCATATCATAGATGCAGCCATCAATCAGCTCTACCCTGCGGTCTTCGGGTAACGCGTAATAATCATCCAACGTATACTGCCCCTGTACCTTTGCTGCATACGCTGTACCGGAATCCTCGACCATGTCCGCATACAGGTAATCCCGGTCACCATTTTCAAAGATTCGCGCCAATGCCTCAAGCGTATCGTAGCGCGGTGATTTCGTCTCTCCAGTAAATATCTTCTGTACAGTTCCAAGCGGAACCCCCGACATCTGCGACATCATGTTGTACGTGTAGCCATGCTCCCGTTTCTTTTCTTTCATTTCTTCGATTGTCATATGCATCGCTCCTTTGGAAAAATACTTGCATTACCAATACCTTTATATTTAGTATAGTACTCTTTTATGCATAAATCAACCGTTTTCTACCCGTATCCTATCCAAATATTAGTTTTTTTATTTATATCACTTCCTGTCAAATCCGTTAAATATCCGTTTTCTATTTCGTTAAGAACTCGTTTCTACTAAAAAATGCAACTTATAATTGACATTTTTTCTTGGATAGTGATAGTTTATTAAGCGAAATATGGACATACTACAGAAAAATGGTGATATAAAATGAACAAAAACGTAAAAGCTGCCAATCCGCTTGGCACACAGAAAGAATCAAAATTACTTGTCAAATTCGCAATTCCATGCATCATTTCGATGCTGGTAACTGCACTTTATAACATTGTGGATCAGATCTTCATCGGGCAGGGGATTGGAATCAACGGAAATGCAGCAACAAACATTACATTTCCACTTTCAACGACATGCACTGCGATTTCCCTGTTGCTCGGAATCGGAAGTGCGACCAACGTTTCCTTGAAACTTGGTGCAAAAGAAGACGAAGAAGCTGCCGATTATGCCGGCTGTGGTATCTGCCTGATGGTGATCTTCGGACTTGCACTATTCGCACTTACCTCCATCCTGCTTACACCGATGCTGAAATTCTTCGGAGCAACAGCGGAAGTTCTGCCGTATGCACAGGCATATACACGCATTGTTGCGATCGGATTTCCATTTCTGATTGCTAACACCGGTATGAGCAAGCTGATCCTTGCCGATGGAAGTCCCCGTTATTCAATGATTTCCATGCTGATCGGCGCCATTGTAAATACGATTCTTGATCCAATCTTCATCTTTACATTGGATATGGGAATGCGCGGTGCCGCACTCGCAACGATTCTTGGACAGATTGTATCCTTCTGCATCAGTTTGCGATACATGTTTCATTTCAAGACTATCCGGTTGCACAGACGGTGTTTCCGAATCCGTGGAAATTATTTTGCCAACATCATGCGTTTCGGTGCCAGTGCATGTTTCAACCAGATTGCTATGACTGTCGTACAGATCGTGATGAACAACGTCCTGTCACATTACGGTGCATCATCCGTCTACGGAAGTAATATCCCGCTTGCCTGTGCCGGTATCATTACAAAGGTCAACATGATCTTCATGTCCTTTGTCATCGGTATCTCACAGGGCATCCAGCCGGTCATCGGATTTAATTACGGCGCAAAGAAATACAACCGCGTGAAGAAAACATATCTTCTGGCGCTTGCCACCGCTACCTTCCTGTCGCTGATTGCGTTTGCATGCTTCCAGCTTTTCCCAAGACAGATCATCCGTGTCTTTGGAGAAGGAAGCGAGCTTTACTATCAGTTTTCTGAACGGTACTTCCGGATTTATATGTTCTTCACTTTGATCAACGGCATCCAGCCTGTGACAGCGAATTTCTTCAATTCCATCGGCAAATCGCAGCTTGGTATCTTCATGTCGCTGACGAGACAGATTCTTTTCCTGTTGCCGCTCATCGTGATCTTCCCGATCTTCATGGGAATCGACGGTGTCATGTACGCAGGTCCGATTGCAGATGTCGCAGCCGCCGTAGTCTGTGGTGTATTTACTATTAAGGAATTACGCGAGCTGACGCGGTTGAATGCACAACAAGAAAATGTATAGGAATTGGTTATTGCTCCGCATTACAAAACATATATTTATTTCATATTAAAAAAGCCGTGCACAAGGTATTTCTACAACCTATGCACGGCTTTTTATAAGACAGTGGGACGCTCCTCATGACAAAAGAAGCGTCCCTTATTTCTATTTTGTGATTCTGTCGATTTTCTCGCGTTCTTCCTGTGTAAATGTCATATTCTTCAGCATGCTGATGTTATCTAAGATCTGGGAAGGTCTTGATGCACCAATCAGCACACTTGTGATATCGTTATCACGCAGAATCCATGCAAGTGCCATCTCCGCCAATGTCTGATCACGATTTTCCGCGATCACATTCAGTGCGCGAACCTTTGCGATTGTCTCCTCGTTAATGGCTGTCTCCTTCAGGAATCTGCCATCGGTACGGATACGGCTGTCCTCCGGAATACCATTTAAGTAACGATTTGTAAGCAAGCCCTGCGCCAACGGACAGAATGTGATAATACCAATGCCGTTTGCAGCCGCATAATCTTTTAATCCATCCTCTTCCATCGCACGATCAAACATATTGTATCGTCTCTGGTTGATGATAAATGGTGTCTTCATCTCCTTGAACAGCTTTGCAATTTCAATTGTCTGCTCTTTATTGTAATTGGAGATTCCAACATACAACGCTTTTCCGCTTCGAACAATGCCATCCAAAGCACAGGCAGTCTCTTCCAGCGGTGTATTCGGATCTGGTCTGTGGTGATAGAAGATATCCACATAATCAAGTCCCATACGCTTCAGGCTCTGATCGAGACTTGCCACCAGATATTTCTTGCTGCCCCAGTCGCCGTAAGGCCCCGGCCACATCGTATATCCAGCCTTCGTAGAGATGATCATCTCGTCCCGGTATGGACGCAGGCTCTTATCTAAGATCTTGCCAAAGTTCTCCTCTGCAGCGCCATCATATGGTCCATAATTGTTCGCCAGGTCAAAATGTGTAATACCATTATCAAATGCTGTCTCACACATATCTACCATCGTATCAAAATTTCCGTTCGCACCAAAGTTGTGCCAAAGCCCAAGTGATACAGCAGGAAGTTTCAAGCCACTTGCACCACAATAATTGTACTTCATATTGTCGTATCTTGTATCCTTTGCAATATACATGTTGTACCCTCCTTATAATTCCAGCGAACCGCTTCTATCCTTAATCTGGATATATATAATACACAATTCACAGCAGACGCGCTCTCGCTCACTTCCGCATGTAGCGGTACTAAATTCGCTGTTCCAGCTCATTAAGTGCCGACATGCTCCAATGGTCTGCTTTAGAATTGGTATTATATATATCCACTCAACATAACAAGCGGTTCGCTATCTTTATTTTTCTAAATTGTAACCAAGAATTATAATTGAGAACATACATTTTCTTTGGTTTTTTCTTAAAATTTTTTTAACATTTTACTTCTTCAAGTATTTCTTCAGATGCTGCCCCGTATAACTCTTCTTGCACTTGACAATCTCTTCCGGTGTTCCGGTTGCTACAACCGTTCCACCGCCTTCGCCACCTTCCGGTCCGATATCAATGATATAATCAGCGGTTTTGATAACATCTAAGTTATGCTCGATGACAACGACCGTATTTCCGCCCTCACACAAACGGCGCAGGATATCGACCAGACGATGTACATCCGCAAAATGCAATCCAGTTGTCGGTTCATCTAAGACATAGATCGTTCTGCCTGTGCTACGGCGGGAAAGTTCTGTTGCAAGCTTGATTCGCTGTGCTTCTCCACCGGACAATGTCGTCGATGGCTGTCCAAGCTTGATATAGCCAAGTCCAACCTCCTGCAAGGTCGAAATCTTGCGCAGGACAGATGGCACATGTGCGAAGAACTCACACGCTTCATCAACTGTCATATCAAGTACATCGTAGATGCTCTTGCCCTTGTATTTGACTTCCAATGTCTCCCGGTTGTACCGCTTTCCATGACAGACTTCACATGGTACATATACATCCGCCAAGAAATGCATCTCAATCTTGATGATACCATCGCCACGGCACGCCTCACAACGACCACCGGCGACATTGAAGGAGAATCGTCCTTTCGTGTAACCCATTGCCTTTGCATCCTTTGTGTTTGCGAACAGATCACGAATCAGATCAAAGACGCCTGTGTAAGTTGCCGGGTTGGAACGTGGGCTTCTGCCGATCGGAGACTGGTCAATGTTGATAATCTTATCCAGCTGGTCAAGTCCTGTGATATCTTCATGCTTGCCCGGTTTTACCTTCGCGCGGTTCAGAGTTCTCGCCAGATGCTTATATAAGATCTCATTGACAAGCGAACTCTTTCCAGAACCGGATACACCTGTCACGCAGGTCATCACTCCAAGCGGGAACTTCACATTAATATTCTTCAAGTTGTTCTGTCGGGCACCAAGCACCTCGATATATCCGGTTGGTGTTCTCCGCTCCTCCGGTACCGGAATCTTGATCCTGCCACTTAGGTATGCTCCTGTGATAGACTCTGGGCACTGCATGATCTCCTCTGCGGTTCCCTGTGCCACAACTTCACCACCGTTTGCACCTGCACCCGGTCCAATATCTATAATGTGATCTGCTGCAAGCATCGTATCCTCGTCATGCTCTACGACAAGCAAAGTATTTCCAAGGTCACGCAGACGTTTCAGTGCTGCGATCAACTTATCATTGTCACGCTGATGCAATCCGATACTTGGCTCATCCAGAATGTACGCAACTCCAACCAGACCAGAACCAATCTGGGTTGCCAGACGGATACGCTGTGCTTCTCCACCGGATAAGGTTCCCGTTGCACGCGACAGTGTCAGATAATCCAAACCGACATTGATCATAAATCCAAGTCTCGCCTGAATCTCCTTTAACACCTGTGCACCAATCATCTTCTGTCGGTCGGTAAGCTCTAATTTTGAGATAAAATCATGCAGGGCTACCACCGACAAATCCGTGACATCCGCAATATTCTTTCCACCGATGGTAACTGCCAGAGACTCTGGTTTCAGTCGCTTACCATGACACACCTCACACGGTGTCACGGTCATATAAGTCTCGTAATCCTGCTTAACTGATTCTGCAGTGGTTTCTCTGTACCGGCGCTGCAGATTCCGAAGCAGTCCTTCGTAATTCGCATAAAATGCATCTTTTCCGTTATAGGCACTCTTATAGTGCACATAGATTTTCTCGCCTTCCGTTCCGTACAAAATCACATGCTTTGCCTCTTCCGGCAGATCCTTAAACGGTACATCCAAAGAGAATTTGTATTCTTTGGCAAGCGCTTCGAGACATGCATGTGCATAGCTCTTCTTATCACCGCTGGACTGCCAGCCCGGTACGGCAATCGCTCCTTCATTCAGAGTCAGACTGTCATCCGGGATAATCAGATCAATATCAAATTCTGTCTTGAATCCAAGTCCGGTACAACAAGGACATGCACCAAATGGATTGTTGAACGAGAAGCTTCGCGGCTCAATCTCCTCAATGCTGATACCACAATCCGGGCAGGAGAAGCTGTCCGAAAATAACATTGTTTCTCCGCCGATCACATCAACCTTGACCAGTCCCTCTGCGAGCTTCAAAACAGTTTCGATAGAATCGGTCAGACGGCTTTCGATGCCCTCTTTGACTGCGAGCCGGTCCACAACGATATCGATATTATGCTTCTTGTTCTTATCAAGCTTGATCTCCTCTGACAGATCATACATGCTGTCATCCACGATTACGCGCACATAGCCACTTTTCTTTGCCTGCTGCAGCAGCTTGACATGTTCACCCTTCCGTCCGCGCACAACCGGCGCGAGCAGCTGGAACTTCGTGCCCTCAGGCAGTTCCATAATCTCGTCAACCATCTGATCGACTGTCTGTCTGGAAATCTCTTTTCCGCATTTCGGACAATGCGGGATTCCGATACGTGCATACAGAAGACGCAGGTAATCGTAGATCTCCGTCACCGTTCCAACCGTGGAACGCGGGTTCCGGTTCGTTGATTTCTGATCGATGGAAATAGACGGAGAAAGCCCTTCAATCGAGTCAATATCCGGCTTGTCCGCAAGTCCTAAGAACTGTCGTGCATAGGACGACAGAGACTCCATATATTTTCGCTGTCCTTCCGCATAGATCGTATCAAAAGCAAGAGAGGACTTACCGGAACCGGAAAGTCCTGTCAATACTACAAACTGATCACGCGGAATCTTGATGTCAATGTTCTTTAAATTGTGTTCTCTTGCACCTTTGATGGTGATATACTTATGTTCACTCATGACGTCTGTTTCCGCTTACTCCTTTGTCTAGCTAAATTTCTTGATCTTATCCATATACTTGTCTGTATATTTCTTCACGTTATCCTTCACCATATCTTCTAAATCTGACATGTTGATCTTCTCCTTCTTGTCAAGGACGAAGAGGGCACAGATTGCACCTGCAAGGAATATCGTGATTGTTCCAAGCATGCACATCTTCTTTCTTCTCTTCTTTTTCTTCATCTGCTGTACAAACTTTGCTTCCTCTTCTAAGCAGATTGCATCCTCCTCATCTAAGATCTCTGCAACCTCTTCCATCGCAATTCCTTTTCTTCTTGAGATCTCCTCAATCAATTCATCTCTTTCCATATCAAAGCCTCCTTATTCATTTTATTATTCAACAATTACAAAACAATTTTCTATCTTACACATATCCTTTCACTTTGTAATTGCTTAATTTTGCTTACATGAAGTTTCAACAATCACGCAATGTGAAGCCTTCCTTATAGTTCCGTTGTTGTACATAATTATCGTTTCTTTAGCAGACCGTTGAAGCACGCTGGTACTTAATGAGCGGCATGCCCATGTCGCGAATTTAGTATCCACTGCGTGCTGAACCGAACGGGAGCGCGTCTGCGTAGAAACTGATAATTATGTACAACTTCAATATAATATATTAGGCTTCGCCTCCTCCATAGTATAACTAAAATAATTGTAAACTAATCATCATAATCCCGCAAGGCTATCTTTAATTCCTTCAACTCATCACGAAGCACCGCTGCCTCCTCAAAGTTAAGCTCCATCGCTGCCTTGTTCATCTTCTTCGTCAGACGTGCAATCCCGGCGTTCAGTTCCTTCTTCGTCATGGATTCCGGATCTTTCTCACGTTCCTTCTTCGTAGTCACGTTCTCACCCGTATCCAGACTGATCAGGTCACGGATATCCTTCTTGATACTCTGCGGTGTAATGCCATGTTCTTTGTTGTAAGCGTCCTGAATCTTCCGTCGACGGTTCGTCTCGTCAATCGCATGCCGCATGGAGTCCGTGATCGTATCGGCATACATGATGACATGTCCATCCACGTTACGCGCAGCTCGTCCAATCGTCTGTACAAGCGATGTCTCCGAACGAAGGAAGCCTTCCTTATCCGCATCCAGAATCGCAACCAGTGTGATCTCCGGAATATCCAATCCCTCACGAAGCAGATTGATTCCGACCAGTACGTCGAATACGCCTATTCGAAGATCACGCACGATCTCCAGACGTTCCAGCGTATCAATATCCGAATGCAGATATTTGACCTTGATATCAAGCTGCTTCATATAGTCGGTCAGATCCTCTGCCATACGCTTCGTCAGTGTCGTTACCAATATCTTATTGCCTTTTGCCACCTCTTTATTGACTTCCGATACAAGATCATCCACCTGTCCTTCAATCGGCCGCACTTCTACTTCTGGATCCAACAGTCCGGTCGGACGGATGATCTGCTCGACGCGGTTTTCCTCGTGTTCTTTTTCATAATCGGATGGCGTTGCCGATACATATAGGATCTTGTCAATCTTTGATTCAAACTCCTGAAAATTAAGCGGACGGTTATCCAGTGCCGACGGAAGCCGGAATCCATAATCAACCAGCGTTGTCTTTCTGGAACGGTCGCCCGCATACATGCCTCGTACCTGCGGCAATGTAATATGTGACTCATCCACGATGATCAAATAATCATCATCGAAGAAATTGAGCAAAGTATTCGGTGTAGCCCCTGGTTTCATACCCGCCAATATCCGGGAATAGTTCTCGATACCGGAGCAAAATCCTGTCTCCTGCAGCATCTCCATATCGAACTCTGTCCGCTCACGGATACGCTGCGCTTCCAGCAGCTTGTCATTCTCCTTGAAATATGCCACCTGCTGTTTTAGTTCCTCTTCGATCTCCACGATCGCATGCTTCATTTTCTCCGGTGCGACAACATAATGCGATGCCGGGAAGATACATGCAAAGGAAAGCGCACGCTTGATCTCTCCGGTCAGCGGATCAAACTCTACGATCCGGTCAATCTCATCACCGAAAAATTCAATCCGGATTCCATCTTCAAACGTCGACACCGGAAGGATATCGACAATATCCCCCTTCACACGGAAAGTTCCCCGCGTGAAATCCACCTCATTCCGCGTGTACTGAATGTCGATCAACTGTCGGATCAGTTCATCCCGGTCTTTCTCCATACCCGGTCGGAGTGAGAGCATCATGCTCTTATATTCTTCCGGATCACCCAAACCATAGATACAGGATACGGAAGATACAACTACTACATCCTTTCGCTCAATCAGAGCGGATGTGGCACTGTGCCGCATCTTATCAATCTCATCATTGATGGCTGAATCCTTCGCAATGTATGTGTCCGTCGACGGCACATATGCCTCCGGCTGGTAATAATCGTAATAGGAGACAAAATACTCCACCGCATTGTGCGGGAAGAACGCCTTAAACTCACTGTAAAGCTGTGCCGCCAATGTCTTATTGTGCGATATGATGATCGTCGGTTTATTTAATTTGGCGATGACATTCGCCATCGTAAACGTCTTTCCGGAACCTGTGACACCGAGCAGCGTCTGACATTTCTTTCCTTCCTGAAAGCCCTTTACCAGTCCATCAATCGCCTCCGGCTGATCTCCGGTCGGTGCATATTCCGATACTAATTCAAAATGATCCATGCTATTCTCCAGTTTCTGTGTAGTTCCAAACTATATCAATCATTCTACCACATCTTTTTTTATTTGTATAGAACAAATGTTCTTTTTGATGAAATACACTTTGAAATCCATACAATTCATCCCTCCACAATAAAAATAACGGGAATGTCCTGCACTCCCGTTATCCTCTGCGTTTTCGTTTCTTTTTATTCGTTACACTTCATAATCCATGCACATACGCACATCTGTATATGGACGCACATACGTATTTGCAACCTCTACATGCGCCGGATGCTTCTGGTAACCCTTCAGCATTTCCTCATTTTCCAACGTTGTATCAAGCATGACCTCCGCATTCGAAGATGCAAGCGGATTCGTTCTTACATGAACCTCCAGAAGTCCCGGTACCTTACCTGCCAGTCCCTCCAGATGCTCCTTCATATTTGCAAGGATCTCTGCCTTCTTGTCCGCGTCCGTCTCTTTCAATGTCCACAAAATAATATGTTTAACCATAATTACCTCCTTGATTATATCTCTTATCTGTATAAGAAATAGCACAGGATGTCCCGGCTGTCAACCAATTTTGTCGTTCTGCTCATATGCCTTGCGCATCTCGCGGATTCCCTCGATCATTTTCACAAGATAATTCATTTCCTCTGCTGAAAAATCCCGTGTCATCGTCTCGATTCGCATCTGGCTGCTGGCAACATCATCTTCCTCCAGAATATAATCCGCATTTACATGCAGATATTTACACATATTCCGAAATATCTCACATGAAAAACCTTTTCTTCCGCTCTCTATCTCATACAGGAATTTGGAGGAAATGTTAATCTGCTCCGCCATATGCTCTCTCGTAATCTTCTGCCTTTCGCGTTCATTCTGAAATTTTGCTCCTATGCGCTCATAAAAAGCACGATCCTGCATGTTTTACACCTCGTCTTCCACTGTGCCTATATATACCGGCAAACTACTCAGGACTTTTTCCCCGCTTTCGTTCCTGAAGCATCATATATATCAAAATACCTAAAATCAAAATCACAAGCGCCAGGCATCCCCATGCAAGATATAGTTTTAACGACATTAGCACCACTTTATGCATACCCTCGCTTTTCACAACAATCTGCTTTTATTCTCACATATTGGGTTTTTGCATAAAACCAGCTAAAGTTCCTTTTGTTGTAACTATGGGTATAAAAAATCCCTGTTCCGTTTCCGAAACAGGGACACAAATTATTTATCATTTTTTATTTATACAGAAGGCTCTGTATATTTCAGTACAACCGCAGAAATCGGTTCAACTGTAATTTTCAGCTTGTTATTTGCAACGACATATCCTGTCTCATCCATCTGATAGCCACTCTCCGTCGTCGTGATACAGGTTTTCATCACCGCGCCATCCTGTACACCGAGTCTGCGCACATGCAGGTTCAGCTCATGCGGCTCGTAATCATTGTTCAGAATCACAACCACTGCCTCGCCCGGCAGGAATCGTCCATAGCTGACTACCTTGTAGGCACCATGCAGGAACATTACAGATCCCTTCATCAGCGCCGCACTGCCTTTGTGTACCTTGATGATATCCCGGTGGAACTGAATCAGATTCTGATCCTCTCTGCCCCACGGATATCCACGCCGATTATCCGGATCCGTCCATCCGCACAGACCTGCCTCATCGCCATAATAAATCGTCGGTGCACCCGGCCATGTCATCTGAAACACAACAGCCTCGCGAAATACACCCTTGTTAATGTTCTCACTGGCAGCCTCCGGACCCATCGTATGGATTCGTCCGACACGACGGTTCGTACGTGTCAGGAATCGTGAATGGTCGTGATTGGACAGCTCGTTCATCGCGATTTCCAGAGAATTCTGATTGAACCGCGACATATGATGGCGCAACGCTCCGGTAAATGCATCTGGATTTCCAAGCAGATCACCGCGGAACTCATCACTGTGCTTCTCCACACCGGTCAGGAACCATGTGATCGGTTCCATAAATGCATCATAGTTCATAACGGTATCCCACTGATCACCCAAAAGCCATGCCTTTGGATCACCATAATGCTCCGCAAGGATCAGTGCTTCTGGATTTGCTTTTTTCACTCTTGTCCGGAAATCACGCCAAAAACGGTGGTTAAATTCTTCCGTATAGCCAAGATCGGCAGCCACGTCCAGACGCCAGCCATCAGCGTTGAATGGTGGAGAAACCCACTTTTCTCCAATCTGCATAATATATTCATACAACTTATCCGATTCTTCATAATTGAGTTTTGGAAGGGTATCATGTCCCCACCAGCCATTGTATGTGCCGTTGTATGGCCACTGCCAAGGATCCTGGAACTTGAAGAAGCTTCTGTATGGGCTCTGGTAATCCACATAAGCGCCCTTCTCATAGCCCTCCTGATTCTCATAAATACATTCGCGATCCAGCCACTTATTGAAAGAACCACAATGGTTAAATACACCATCCAGGATCACACGCATGCCACGTCTATGAATCTCCTCCACAAGCTGCGCAAACAATTCATTGCTTGCTTCCAGATTCGCCTTATCTGTCACACGCATAATATACTTGCTTGCCTGCTTATTATCCTTGCATCCCTCTGGCAGACACTCTCCGCCATCCTTCACAATCTTACCAAAATGCGGATCTACATAATCATAATCCTGAATATCATATTTATGATTGGATGGAGAAACAAAAATCGGGTTCAGATAAATAACATCCACACCAAGTCCCTGCAGATAATCAAGCTTATCCATAACACCCTGCAGATCACCACCATAGAAGCTGCGGACATCCATATTGTCTGGATACTTAAACCAGTCCGTTACCTTGCGTGTGCCTTCGCCGATATAACAGTATTCGTTGTCCTCCACATCGTTGGACGGATCTCCATTGTAAAAACGATCCACAAAAATCTGGTAGAACACAGCTCCCCGCGCCCATTTTGGAACCGAGAATCCCGGTGCGATCTGAAAATTATAATCTGGATTCAGATCCTTCTGTGTGCCAAGCTTGTTATAATAACAGGTAACATTTCCGGCAAGCACCATATAATAATAGTCTATGTCATCCGTTACCTCGGAAATGGTATATGCATAATAATCAAATAACTCATCACTGCTACCCACCTGCATGTTACAACGCTCCCCATTGTAAACCAGATAGACAGCATCCACATTGTTTCTTCCTGTACGGAACCGCAATGTCACCGAATCTCCAATCTTTAACTCTGCCGGATGCCGGTAACTATCCGTTCCGTCCGCAAACAATGCACCGAAATTTAATGCAGTCTTTGTATTATATACATACTGTAATACTTTGAGAGCCTGTCTCTGATTCTCCACCATCAAGAGTATCCTCCCTAATTCTTTTTTGACGACTATCTATTATTTTAATACAGGACAGGAATTTACACAATAAAAAATTAAAAATAGAAAGGGAAAAGGACAGCCAACGATCGGCTGTCCTTTTCGGAGAAGGTATTTTGTTACTTTGGGGTGTAGCAAAAAACTATATAATGTATTGGGGGGTTACAAGTATTATTATACATATAAACCTTAAAAAGTCTGCCCAAACATTTAAATTTTTTTAAATATTTTTTGTGCATATTCTCTTGAATTATGTCAAAAAAAATCGATTGTTGGCGTCTTTTTGTGCATCATGCACAATTTTGTGGTTTCTATCACTGCAATTTCCACAATCGATTACAGGTTCCGTCCTGTTGTATCCAGTCCATCTGAATAAGTTTCTGTTGGACTTACCTCAAAAAGTGCTTCAAATTCTGCACGGTTGATACGTTCTTTCTCCAGCAAAGCTGCTGCACATCGATGCAATACATCCATATGACTCTCGATAATAAGCTTTGCTTCCTGATAACACTCATCCATGATCCGGCGAACTTCTTTGTCGATCATCGCAGCGACCTTCTCACTGTAATTTCTCGCATGTCCAAGATCTCTTCCAAGAAATACTTCTTCCTCGCTGTTAACCTCATAGTTTATCAGTCCAACCTTCTCAGACATACCATATTTGACAACCATTGCCTGTGCGGTCTGGGTTGCCTGCTTGATGTCTGCAGAAGCCCCCGTTGTGATATCACCGAAGATCAGTTCCTCTGCAATTCGTCCACCGAAGCTGACCATAATATCCTGCAACATATGCTTTTTCGTCATAAACACATTATCATTCTCCGGCAATGGCATCGTATATCCACCAGCACCTCTGCCGTTCGGAATGATAGATACGAGATGCACCGGTCCAACCTCGCTCAGCAAATGGAACAAAATTGCATGTCCGCTCTCGTGATAAGCGGTAATCTTCCGCTCTTTCTCCGGTACGAGACGGCTCTTCTTCTCACCGCCAATTCCAATCTTGACAAAACTCTTGTCAACATCTTCCTTCTTGATAAACTGCCGATTCTGTTTAGCTGCACAGATAGCTGCTTCATTCATCAGGTTCTCCAGATCTGCGCCTGCAAATCCAGCGGTTGTTCTTGCTATCTCATGCAAGTCAACATCATCGGACAACGGCTTGTTTCTGACATGAACACGCAGGATTTCCTCACGTCCCTTTACATCCGGTCTGCCAACCATGACCTTCCGGTCAAAACGTCCCGGTCTTAAGATTGCCGGATCCAGAATATCCACGCGGTTTGTCGCCGCAAGTACGATGATACCTTCATTCGTACCGAAACCATCCATCTCAACAAGCATCTGGTTCAATGTCTGCTCACGCTCATCATGACCGCCACCGAGACCAGAGCCTCGCTTTCTGGCAACCGCATCAATCTCATCGATAAACACGATACATGGTGCGTTCTTCTTTGCATCCTCAAACAGATCACGCACACGGCTCGCTCCAACACCGACGAACATCTCGACGAAATCCGAACCGGAAATCGAGAAGAACGGAACACCGGCTTCTCCGGCAACCGCCTTTGCAAGAAGTGTCTTACCTGTTCCCGGAGGTCCCTCTAACAGAACTCCCTTCGGAATACGCGCCCCCAGTGTGTTATATTTCTTTGGATTCCGCAGGAAATCAACGATTTCTGCCATATCCTCTTTTTCTTCTTCCAGACCAGCGACATCTTTGAATGTATACTTCTGGTCATTCTCGTTCGACATATGTGCCCGGCTCTTGCCAAAGTTCATCATCTTGCCGCCACCGGCACCACCGCCGCCACCGGCACCAGACATATTTGCCATAAAAATCATAACAACAACCAGCAGTACGACAATAAGTACGACTGTCGGCAGCCATGTCCAGATGTTGCTCTGACCACTGACATCATGCAGCTCCAGACGGATATTTCCGTTTCCTTTGCTCATGATGATCTGCTGTACCTTATTGACATCCGACACATAGAATTCTTTTTCTTCGTTCGTCTGACGATACGTGATGTATACTGTACCTGTCGGTATCTCCTTATTCTGATAGATCTCAACGGAGCCTATCAAATCCTCGGATACTTCTGCCTGAAAATCGACGATCGTATAACCGGAATCTGTCTTTGAGTTCTTGTTCATGTACCAAATAATGCCACAGAACATCGCAAAGAACAGAATCAGGTAGATTCCGAGTCCTTTTTTTAATCCCTTCATGCTATGCTCCCTTCTGGATAAATTTATGTATTACTCAGAAATCACACCGATATATGGAAGATTTCTGTATTTCTGTGCGCAATCAAGACCATATCCTACAACGAAACGGTCTGGAATCACAAATCCGGTGATGTCCGGTTCTAACTCTACAACACGGCGATCCGGCTTATCCAGTAATGTGACTACCTTAAAGCTTGCCGGCTTGCGCTCCTTCAATATATTGATCAGATAAGAAAGTGTACGGCCGGAATCCATGATATCCTCAATCAATACCACATCTCTTCCCTCGATACTTTCATCAAGATCCTTGATCATCTTTACAACACCTGAGGACTTGGTATCGTTTCCATAGCTGGAAACAGACATGAAATCCATCGTCACTGGTACAGTCAGACGCTTTGCAAGCTCACACATGAAGAACACGCTTCCCTTTAAAACACCGATAATATGAATCGTCTTTCCTTCATATTCCTTGCTTAACTGCTGCGCGATCTCTGCGATTCTTGCCTCCACAGCTACCTCATCAATCATAACATCAATCTTTTGTTCCATCCTGATCTCCTTTGCCTTCATACTGTATTTTCATGATTTTGTTTGTCTGCTCATCCACATGATACGCCGGGGAAAACCGCAGTCCAACTGCCCATACGATTTCCTGTCCGCATGCAAGCACCGGCCAGCCTGCCCGTTTGATCCGGTCAACCTTCGCATCGATAAATACACGCGACAGCTTCTTCGTATTTCCAGCTGTATCAATCACAATATAATCTCCGTCTTCCGGTGTCCGGACACACAGAGTACCTTTTATTTTAGCATAGTCAATGAATTTCGTATAGTTTTTTTTCGGAATTGGTTCCTTAAATATAAAATCCTCGATAGATACCGAAAGTGTTCCCTGATCCGGGATTTCATAATCACCTGTCTGTGCAATCACAAACCGGTAATCCGCCATTGCCTGCACCTTATCCGACAGGATCAGCTCCCCGTAATTTCTTCTCGCATGGATACCATATGGAAGCTGTACACTGCTTCCGGAATCCTGATAGATCAGTGCCACAACCGCCTGTATATGCCGTCTCGTGATATCCTTCTTGCGCTGTGCGACCTGTCCGATTGCCTCCCAGGCAATATGCTCCTGCAGCACCGGCCCTACCTTATACAACTCCGCAATCGGCAATGTCACCGTTCTGCCAAAGGCATCCTCATCCTCTGTTGTATCGCATTGTTCCATCGCCTGCGTATGAATATAATCATAGCTTTGTGCCGCATCCTGCGCCAGCTGGCAGATATGCTCCACCGCCCGGTCGTTTAATTCCTTCATCACCGGCAATATACTGTGACGGATCTTGTTCCGTGCATAGGCAAGCTCAGCATTTGTCGAATCCTGACAGAAATCCTGTCCGCATTCTTCCAGATACGCTTCGATTTCTGCACGCGACACACCAAGCAGTGGACGAATGATATTTCCCCTGCTCGCCGCGATTCCGGCAAGTCCGTTCAAACCACTGCCACGAAGCATATGGAACAACACCGTCTCCGCAACATCATCCTGGTTGTGCGCGACTGCGATCTTATCGAATTTCAGCTGCATGACCAGCTCTTCCATACACTGATAACGGTACTCCCGTCCCGCTTCCTCAACGGTCATATTTCGCTGCTTTGCATACGCCGGAATGTCTTTCCGGTATTCCTGATACAGAAAGCCAGACTTTGCACACAAATCCTTTGTAAATGCCGCATCATGCTCTGCCTCCGCGCCCCGGATACCATGATGCACATGCACCACAACGATGCCCTGCGAAGGAATGTGCAAAACCGGCATAAGCGCTTTTAACACACGTAGCAGGCACACGGAATCCGCACCACCCGACACACCGACTACAAGCCTGTTTCCCGGTTCGATCAATCCCTGTGTCTGTATATAATTGTAGACTTTTTGCTCAAAATAATTCATACATACTCCGTCATTTGTCAGTTTTTACCATTCTTATATTAGCACAAACAATACCTTTCGTATAGCGATTCACAGTTTTTTCATGACCTTGCACACAATAATCGTCGCATCATCCTTCAATCGTTTTCCGCACACGCTCCGGATATCCTGAATAACCGCCTCCACCACTGTTTCTGGCTCTTCATCCTTTAACTCTTCGAGCAGATTGTGCATATAATCATCTTTATTTTCAAACAAAATACTGTCCAGCACGCCATCACTCACCATGACAATCAGATCGCCGGCATAATATTTCTTACTGCTGCACTCGCATCCGGCATCCTCCATTACCCCAACCGGAAGCGATGTCGATTTGATACACTCCATCCAGTTTCCCCGGCACACATAAGTTGTTGCGGCACCGTATTTTACCAGATGTCCAACTCCTGTGTACAGATCCAGCAGCAGCATATCCAGTGTTGTAAAATGCTCCCCCTTATTTTTCTCTGCCAGATACGCATTCACAAGCCGCACTGCCATTTCCTGTTCAAATCCGGTCATAACAAGTTCCTCAACCGCAGAGAGCAGTGCCTCGCTGTCTTTTGCCGCCTGCACACCATTTCCCATGCCATCAGCAATCATCACAAGCGCCTGTCCATTCTTCAGATTCCCAATATAAAAATTGTCCCCCGATATCACATCCTCCTGACAGGAAAGACGGCGGGCGGCAGTCTGAATGCGGAACGCAGGCTTCTGGTTCAATACGACAAGGTCATAGCTCCGTCCAACTATCTGGCGGCTTTCGTCCCCGATCTCAAAAGGGATTCCCGTCTCCCTGCTTGCAATCTTCCGCACTGCCTCTGCACCGACCAGTCTGCCACGTCCCACGCGGGCATCCGCATAGAGCTGGTATCTGCCATTCTGCGCCTTTAAGAGCGTCAAAGATTTCACATGTACGCCCATCCTGCCAAGCTCAGACACGATTGCCGTCTCCGCATCCTTGCGCATCGCAACAGGGCGGTCCAACTGCTTTGTAAAATCCTCCAGCATCGTTCCAATCTGCGAAAATCCAATCCGCTGTCCCCCGGTTCCTGCAAACGTATAATCAATCCGTTTCAACGCATCCGAGAAGCTGCGCACGCGGGAAAGCGTAAGCTTGCCCCATTCTGCCCCGGAAAATGCCCCTGCATCCCCTTGGGCACGCAGCTGCACAAACAGACGCCCCGGCAAAAAAAGCAGCACAAACACTGCCGTCACGATTGCCTTGATACCAGCCTCTGAAAGCATCTGTGGAAAAGCAAAATATCCAAGCAGGCAATCACTCGCCGCAAAAATCAGAACGCTCCCATACCGTCCCATATGTAGAAACTCCGTCAGTCCATTTACAAGTACTGCAAGAAATACCCACGCAGCAAGCATTTGCATATCGTCAGTTCGAAGAGCATAGATCGCGCCGGAGATTGCCGCCCAGGAAACGCCAGCCGAAAATCCAAACCGATACGATATATAAAAGATTGTAAACAGGCACACGCTCGCAAGCACCTCGACGACTCCACCAAGCTGAACCGGCATCCCGGCAAGTACGGTTGTTCCAAGAATCAGCACCGCAAGCATCGTCTGGGTGTCTGTTAAAAAAAGGAGCTTATCCCCACTCAGATTCCGATAAGAAAAGCAATATGATAACATAAAAGAAAAAACGAATGCACCTTCTGCGCACGCCAAAGGGATTCCGATTGCCCCCGGCAGCCAGAACGCCGCACCGATCTGAAGAACGATCGTCTCCAGTCCGACAAGGACAGACAACAGAAACGAACGTGGATACAATAGCTGCAGCTTTCTGACGCGTACAAGCACAGCTGCCATCACCCAGATCAGTGGATAGATCCTCTGTCCCTGTTTCTCAAAACCACCCTGCTCAAAAAATGCGCCGAGCAATCCGAGCAGCAACATCCATGGACTTCTCCCACAGGCACTGCCCGCACCAATGATTGCCGTTCCAAATGGTGCTGTGTCAAGCAGACTGCAATGTCCCACACAATATGAAATCAGAATATCTGCACTACCAGAAAAAAGCTTCGCCACTTTCATTTTCTCAATCCCCTCTACCAGATGGTTTCCGTCTGTTTCAAATTTGCCATACAAGTTTATACAATTCTTCCATCTGTGTATGTCTAACAGTGACAGCTGGGAGATAGAATTTATAGACATTTTTACGCAAAAAAACTTCCGGCACTCTGCCGGAAGCTTATCAACTTCTTATCTCGGATTCATTTATTCTGCCGGACGGATAACCAGCTCATCTGGTTTCACTAATCCAAGCTTGTCCTTTGCCACGTCCTCTATATATTCATTCGTCTGCATATATTTCTCCTGTGCATCGAGATCCGCCTGCTCCTGCTTTGCCTCTTCGACCTTCAACTCCATCGTTTTCTCAGTCTCTGCTAACTGCTTACTCTTCGTGTGAAGACTTGTCGCACGCACAATCGAAGTCACACATATAAATATAACCGCCGCAACAACCAGAAATGTGATCACCGGTGACTGACGATATCGAACTGATTTTTTTGTACTGCTTTTTGCCATTTCCATACCCACTTTTCATACCTAAAGATATTTACATTTTACCCTTATTATCGCTATTTTTCAACAATTTCTTGTGCTTTTTCGCGGATTTTTTTACCTTGTACAAGATATTGTTTACAGATTTCAGCAAGGTACAACTTATAGTGTAATGGAACAAAATAACGCCAAACAAAATACCGATTGCCATGTACCAATGCAGCACACCATCCCCATATACGTGGATGCACTCCAACGTCACGTAGGTCCAGATCAGCCAGAAACAGACATCCTCCATCGCTATTAAAATTGAATTATGAGATACCACGCGCCGAAATACACGCAAAAGATCATACGACAGTGTGAGGGCGATTCCCACGGCAACACTCATGATAAACATGGCACCCTGTCGTATCAATACATCTGTCAATTATCGAAACAGCCGTTTGGCGATCGCCGCGGCTTTCTTCTTTCCCTTTTTGTCCGAATAAAGCATCCCCTGTATCGTTCCGGTCAACTGGAGTTCACCCTTCTCCATATCCAGCTTCTCTGCGTGCAGATTCTGCCCCTTGATGGCAAGATGATCTGCTGTCGTTTCTACCTCAACAAGCTCCGGTTCCATCGATATCACCTTTTCCAGTCCGGTGAGGCTCATATGTGCGCGTTGTGTAATATGTATCATATGACTTTCCATGTATGCTCCTGCACACTTATTATAGCATAAATATATGCAGTTACTCTGCGATTTATGAGCCTTCTACCATCCATCAAAGATATTCAAACATCTCTTTTGCATCTTCCTTTTTCGTGGAATCCGCGATCATTGTGACCTTGACCTTTACCGATTTATTGCCAAATGATATCTCGATCACATCGCCAGGCTTCACATCATAGGACGCTTTGACAACCTTATCATTGACCATGACTCTGCCTGCATCACACGCATCGTTCGCAACCGTACGACGCTTGATCAGACGCGATACCTTTAAATATTTGTCTAAACGCATAGCACGTTCCTCCTTACTTTCCTCTCATATGAAAAAGCTGCCGCAGCATGCGACAGCTTTTCACTCTTTATCGAAAAATCTTTTCGGATAAGAATCAGATTAGTTTAAAGAATCCTTTAAAGCCTTACCAGCCTTGAACTTAGGAGACTTAGAAGCAGCGATCTTCATTGTCTCACCTGTTCTTGGGTTACGTCCCTCACGAGCAGGTCTCTCAGCTACTTCAAATGTACCAAATCCAACTAACTGGATCTTCTCACCATTCTTTAACTCTTCTGCTACTGTCTCTGTGAAAGCCTTAAGTGCTTTCTCAGCTTCTGTCTTCTTAAGTCCAGCCTTCTCAGCCATCTTTGCAACTAATTCATTCTTGTTCATCGAAATTTCCTCCTATAAATAAAACGATGTTTCCTGACCACATCCCCCGCGGTCGAATCTTGTTTTTATCAGCTTTGCCAACAAAGCCCTACGCATATTTATACCTTGTTGCCCTTTGTTTGTCAAGGAAAAAAGCCAAGTTTTTGGCACTTTTTGGGAATTTCGACGTTAATTTTACCCTTCCATCTGTTTCCCAAGGAATTTCGCTGCAATTGCCGCCGCTTTTACCTCAGATTCGCCGATTTGCCTGCTTCCTTCCCGGCTGAGCAAAATTACCGCACCGATAGCATCGCCCTCGCAAATAATCGTCTGCACGATTTCTCCATCGTATTCGTTATCGCCATGTCCAAGAATCTTGATAAATTTCTTTTCACCTTTCCGCGCCAGGATTGCTTCCCGGTCATTGATTGCATCCTCCAACTCCCGGTGCAGAGATTTACCGAGTAAATCCTTCTTTGGTATTCCTGCTACTGCGATGATCTGATCCCGGTCACAGACACACACGCCACAGCCGAGACTTGCCGCGATCGCATCAACATATTCCTGTGCAAATACAGAAAGTTCTCCAATCGGCGAATATTTTTTGAGCACGATTTCTCCGTCTTTGTCTGTAAATATTTCCAATGGATCGCCTTCCCGAATCCGTAACACGCGCCGTATCTCCTTCGGAACGACAATTCTGCCAAGCTCATCGATCCGTCTGACAATTCCTGTTGCTTTCATTTGATTATTTCCTCCTGTTCTCCTGACATACTTTCCATTTTTGTACTGTATGGGTAGTATGTGGAAAATCGAAAGAAATATTCGATACTTAATATTTATTTCCGCCCTTGTCAATTGCAAGCGCATACCCTGCATTTAACTCCTTATCGAGATCCCGGACAGAGAAATAACTCTGCAAATATTTCTCGCCAATCTCCACGCCGACAACGCCATCATACACAAGCGGCACGGAATACGTGATCATACTATGATTATCGACCGCCTGATCCTCTAAGATGAATGGCTTCGACCAATATCCAAGATTCACCATATCAAGGATTGGATACTGCTTTGCCGCCAGATACGGCTCATAGAAAAACGCATCTGCCTCCCGGTTGCCGTATCCTTCAAATGTGAATTTTCCTGTCCACGGGCTATCTAACGAAATATCCATCTCTTGTGACAGTTTCTTGCTTCCTCTCTCTAACAACAGATTGGTATTCGAAGATACCTTGGTCTACAGATCCGAATCCCGGACAAAAAAACGTTATATTTTCCTGCTTCGTCCGTCGGTGTATCATTTCCAAGCACCAAAAAAGTCCCGATGTGCTGTGATACTGCAGCACCGTCTCCAGTGCAGCATCCAGGGAATCACTCTCCTTATAGATGCTGCTTCACTGGTTAACCATATCATTTTGCAATACAACCTGACGGTTCTCGACCATATGACTGTCGACCAATATTACATTTTGTTCCAGATTCTTCCGGATCCCGCAAAACACTAACGTGAAAAACGGAAATAATCCCTGTATCAATATAAGTGCCAGAATTGGCAGCATAAATATCTTGGCAATAGATTTCTTTTTCTTCACTCCACATTCTCCGTTCCCACACTCTTTTGCAAGCCACGCCGCTTACTGTCCTGCCGCGTCTGTCAATGCATTGCAGAATGACTCATACCATGCATCAAATGACTCATCTGTGATGTATGGCTTAACAGTGTCTTCTCTCGAAGCCCCTCTGGCAACGGCCTCGTCGATGGCTTACTTATCTGAAGCTGCCTTATCTGACAGATTATAATCTAATATCTTACGTGCGCCGTATCCATTTTCAAATGTCTTCGGCATATAAAACTTCGTGTCGTCAAAATCAGACATAATGGTTGTCAGATCGTCAGGGATACCGGATTATCCGGATCAAGCTTTACCTTCTTTATTCCATCAGATTTTCCACATCCGGTCATGGAAGATACAAGCAGAGCTGCTGCCATACACATTCCCAAAATTCGTTTCTTCATAACGTTCATTTCTCCTTCGTAACTGTATTCTTTTTATTTCATTTTCATTGCCTTTAACTGATCCTGAATATCTACCAGACATTCAATCAGAATCGGGTTAAATGCACCACATTCGCCATTTAAGATCATCTCCATCGACATCTCATGGGAGAATGCCGGTTTATATACACGCGCCGAAGTCAGTGCGTCATACACATCTGCCACAGAAACGAGCTGTGCCGAAATCGGTATTTCATCCCCCTTCAAGCCGTCCGGATACCCTTTTCCGTCATACCGTTCATGATGGGAGCGGCAAATTTCTCTGGCAACCTTTACCAACTCCTCATCCTGATAATATTCCAGATTATCCAACATGGAAGAACCAATCGTTGTATGAGTTTTCATGATAGAAAATTCCTCAGCTGTCAGCTTGCCTGGTTTGTTCAGGATTGCCTCGTCAATGCCGATCTTTCCAATATCGTGCAGTGACGATGCCGTCACAATCAGATTGCGTTTTTCCCACAGGTGCGGATACGCATCGGTTTTCTGCACCAACCGTTCGAGCAGCATCCGTGTGATTTCATTGATATGTAACACATGCATACCACTCTCGCCATTTCGGAATTCCACGATCTGGCTCATTATATTCACCATCATGCGGTTATTTTTTTCTTTCTCGTACATATGCTCCGACACAAGCGAGACAAGCCGCCGCTGCTTGGCATATAATTTGATCGTATTGAATACTCTCTGGTAGACAACTTTCGCATCAAACGGGCGGCTGATATAATCCGAAACCCCCATCTCATATGCCTTTCGGATAACTGCCTCAGAATCTTCATTTGAGATCATGATAACCGGAATATCCTCAATCCAATGTCTCCGGTTCATCTCCTCGAGCACTTCAAATCCATCCATCTCCGGCATAACAATATCGAGCAGTATCAAGGATATCTCATTTCCATATACCCGGATTTTGTCCAGGCACTCAATTCCATTTGTCGCTTCGATAATACCATAATCGCCTTGCAGCATCTCAGAAATCAGTTCTCGGTTAATATCTGAGTCATCCACGATCAGAATCCGGGATTTGATTGTACCAATATCAAACGATTCTTTCCCATCCACAATCGCGTCATGCTCTGTGACAACCATGTTCTTATGATTCTTCGCCAGATACATCATCTTATCTGCCCGGCGCACCGACTCATCGGTCGACTCCACGCCGGTCACGACTCCACCGATGCTGACGGACAACTGCATCTTCGCATAGCCCGGCACATCACACTTATGTACTTCCTCGCAGATACGCTGTAATACCTTCTTCAGTGCAGATTCCTTGAGATTCGGCAGAACCAGCAGAAACTCATCGCCGCCATACCGAATCAGTATATCTCCCTCGCGAATACACTGGTTGATCACACGTGCCGTCGTTGTCAGCGCCATATCACCTGCACTGTGTCCATACGCGTCGTTGTAAATCTTGAAATCGTCGATATCAATGACCGCGATACCTGCCTGCAGCTTCTGTCCTTTGATCTCGTCCTCGTAATATCTCCGGTTGTATGTGCCGGTCAGCACATCCTCATACAGCTTCTCTGCATATCCGGTGATCCTGCCTACCAGGCGTTCTCCGTCTTCGTAATCAACGAAGTCATCGGCATCGATCTTTTCGATCATTTCCATGACATACGGTTTTCCATCGACCTCCAGATATTTTGCGATTACCTGAAAGATATCGTTGTCGATATATTCCAGTTTGGACTTCTGTCCCTTATGCCGCAGCACTTTTCGCGAAATACAGTTTTCGCACTGGTGTCCGCGGTTCCAGAAATCATAGCAGCGGCAATCCAACAGCTTATCGTCCTCGACAACGCGCAGTGCCTCTGCATCCACGATCCGAACAATATCAAATATTTCCTTCAAATATGTAATTGCTGCCTCTGCCTCTTTTTTTGTCATGGCTTCCTCTTTATTTTACTGCAGTTTACGGATTGCATTCATGGTAATGTCATACTGCTCCTTTACTTTTTCAAACATCACATCTGTGCCGTCTAATTCTTTTGCACGAAGCTTCTCAGTCAATGCTGATCTTACCTCATACAGCTTGTTGAATCCAAGATTGACACAGACGCCCTTTAACGTATGTGCTGCGCGAAATGCACTGTCCACATCCTTCTCTCTGAGTGCTGCCTCCGGGTTTAACCCGTATTTTTCTATAATCTGCCTTGTTGTTCCATCTTCCTGCATTTCATTCAATGCCTGTGCTAATTTTCCAATCACTTCGTTATCGCTGCCCTTTGTAAATGCAATTCCAAGCTCTGAATTATATAAACTTTCGTCCAGAATCCGGTAAGCGTCCTGATCGGTCTCCACAAATGTGCAGAGCGCACTCTCATGCCCGGCAATTGCGTCTACATATCCTTTTCTGAGACTCGCATAGATCTCGTCCATCGAAGAAAAGCTGAACAGATCCCCGACCTGCGGTGTCGCCGGATTGCTCTGGTTTAAAAATTCCCGTTCCGGCTTGCTCGTCGCCTGCACGGATACGCGTTTCCCATCGAGATCAGGTAACTGATAAATATCACTGTCCACACGCACCACAACAACCTGCCGGCTGTTCAGATACGGTCCTACCCATGTATATTCTTTCTCACGACCGGTCATCGTGAAGCTGCCCCACAGGCAATCCACGCTTCCTTCCTCCAGATATTCGTCCTTATCCTCCCACACGATCTGTGTAAAGACCGGCTCGTATCCGATGCGGCGGCATGCCTCCTGAGCAAGCTCGACATCCACGCCTGCAAATTCACCATCCTCGTTGATATAATTAAACGGTTCATAGCTGTCACTGCCAATCACCAGCTGCGGCAGTTTTGACGATTGCTGTGTGTTCTTTGTTACGGTTGATCCACAGCCCACAAGCAGTACACAGCCCGTCATACATGCAGCTATAATCTGACGAAGTTTCTTCATTTTCATTGGTTCTCCCCCTCTTTTTTCTCCCTACAATATTTTCTTGTCACCACCGCATCTTGTCAATGCATCGCACGGATCTGCTGCGTTCCCTGAAAATCCTGCATTGTATTATCCTCTTTTTCTGTCTCTGGCGCAAGCAAAAATCAAAACTCGATTGTAAAGATCGTCCCCACACCTTCTTCACTTGTAAAAGAGTCCTGTCTTGATTGCCTGTATAATCTGATATTGTTTTTCTATGTATTCGGTGTTTTTTCGTGCATACCGATAATGAATCATGTGAAAAAATGATGCAAACAGCAAATACAACAAAACCGCGTACGCCATTGTCGTCGTACGATATGTAAACACTTCGCCCGACGTAAAAATACATACAGATGGGTGTCCCTGCGACTCAGACGCATGGCATACCATGTCTGTCCGTCCGACTTTCTCTTCTGCATCGTATTATCGTCCCGGTTCTGTTTTTCCGCTGCCTTTACGACTGTTCCTGATATGGATTTATTTTTCTTCGTTTCTTCAATGCTATTTATGATAGAAGCGCCATCGGTAATAATGATGGTCGCCTCCATCGTAAAGTTATTTCCTGATAATACTGTATCTAACGATAATTCGTTATCTTACATACCGAATTACAGTATAAACATCAAATCTCCATAAGAAGGCATCGGCCACATCTCCTTATCGACAATCATTTCCAGTTTGTCGACCGGTGCACGCAATGCTGTCATCGCCGGCATGATCACATCCAGACAATATCTTGCACGCTCTGCTCCTTCTTCCTTCTTCTCGATTTCCTCTGTTACATGAGACAGATAGTTAAGTGCTCCATAGCTGTCTGCAAGCAGAGAAGAGGTCTTCTCCAACAGCTTCTCCTGCACACTGACATTATAGCTTGCGCCAGCCGCCCGTACCTGATTGACAGATTCCGCAAGTACAGTCGTATATCTGACAACCGCAGGAATGATCTGCTTCGTTGCCATATCAATCATAGTCTTCGCCTCGATGTTGATTGCCTTGGCATAGATCTCATACTGGATCTCTGCTCTCGCCTCAAGCTCTGCCTTTGTAAATACCTTGAAATGCTCAAACATATCAATGGCTGCATCCGTTGTAAGAGCTGGAATTGCATCGACCATCGTCGGAAGATTTGGAAGTCCTCTGCGCTTTGCTTCCTCCTGCCACTCCTTGGAATATCCATTTCCGCTGAAGATGATACGCTTATGCTTTTCTGTATATTCTACGATCAGTGCATTTAATTCTTTATCGAAATCCTCTGCTTTCTCCAGTCTGTCGCAGGCTTCCTCAAATGCCTTGGCTGCGATCGTGTTCAAAACAACATTACAGTTTGACAGTGAATCCTGGGAACCAAGCATACGGAACTCAAACTTATTGCCTGTAAATGCAAATGGGGATGTACGGTTACGATCCGTTGCATCCTTGCGGAAATCCGGAAGTGTCGTAACGCCCGTCGCAAACTTCTCACCCTTGATACTGTGTGTTGCCTCTCCATTCTGCAGAATCTGGTCAAGCACATCCTCCAGCTGGTCACCAAGGAATACAGAAATGACCGCCGGTGGTGCTTCATTACCACCCAGTCTCTGATCGTTTCCGACATCAGCTGCGGATACACGAAGCAGATCTGCATGCTCATCAACCGCCTTTAAGATACATGCAAGTACAAGAAGGAACATTTTATTCTCATGTGGATTCTTGCCTGGATCAAGCAGGTTAACTCCATCGTCAGAAGTGAGTGACCAGTTGTTGTGCTTGCCGGAACCATTCACCCCTGCAAATGGCTTCTCATGAAGCAGGCAGCGCATACCATGACGACTTGCAACTTTCTTCAAAATACGCATCATGATCTGGTTGTGATCCTGTGCAATATTAACTGGTGCATAGATTGGTGCCAGCTCATGCTGTGCCGGAGCAACCTCGTTGTGCTGTGTCTTCGCAGCAACGCCAAGCTTCCAGCACTCCTCATTGACTTCCTTCATATAGGCACTGACGCGCTGACGGATCGTACCAAGATAATGGTCATCCATCTCCTGTCCCTTCGGTGGCATCGCACCAAACAACGTACGTCCGGTGTAGATCAGGTCTTTACGCTTTAACCATTTTTCTTTATCAACAAGGAAGTATTCCTGCTCGGCACCAACGGATGGTGTCACACGCTTTGCAGTTGTATTTCCAAACAATTTTAAGATTCGGAGTGCCTGCTTATTCACTGCCTCCATCGAACGAAGCAACGGTGTCTTCTGATCGAGCGCCTCGCCCGTGTACGAACAGAATGCGGTTGGAATACAAAGGATACCACCTGCGGAATCATGACGTACAAACGCCGGAGATGTACAATCCCATGTCGTATAACCTCTTGCCTCAAATGTCGCGCGAAGTCCTCCGGATGGGAACGAAGATGCATCTGGCTCTCCCTGAATCAGTTCCTTGCCCGAAAAAGCTAACAATACCTTTCCATTTTCCTTCGGTGCTGTGATAAATGCATCATGCTTCTCGGCTGTCACACCCGTCATCGGCTGGAACCAGTGACTAAAATGTGTCGCCCCCTTCTCGATCGCCCATTCCTTCATCTCGTGGGCTACCACATCTGCGATCTCCAATGACAATTCCTTGCCCTCTTCGATCGTCTCCTTGAGTTCTTTGTAAACCTTCTTCGGAAGTCGTTCTTCCATGACCGCGTCGTTAAATACGTCACAGCCAAACAGCTCTGTTACGTTTACATTTTCTTCCATGTTGTCTTCTAAACCTGTCCTTTCGTTTTCCCTTCAATATTTTTGAAAGTTCTCCCCTTGTAAAAATTATTTTTTTATAGTATATTTTATGAAGTTTGCTTTGTCAAACAATATAATAGGTAAAATGCCGCTATTTACAATGATCTGGCGGCATTTTTATTCAGGAGGGAAAATATATATGCAGCGGGAATCTTTCAAATCTCGTCTTGGTTTTCTGCTTGTGTCGGCAGGATGCGCCATCGGTATCGGAAATGTCTGGCGTTTTCCATATGTCGCAGGGGAAAACGGAGGCGGTCTTTTTGTACTTTTTTACCTGATCTTTCTGGTAATTATGGGTCTGCCAGTTTTGACAATGGAATTTGCAGTCGGACGTGCGAGCCGCAAAAGTGCGGTGCTTGGATACAAGGCACTCGAAAAACCTGGAAGCAAATGGCACATCCACGGCTGGTTCGCCATGGCTGGATGCTATCTGCTAATGATGTATTATACAACCGTATCCGGCTGGATGCTTTCCTATTTTTATAAATTTGCAACCGAAGCATTTCATTCCGGTATGGATACCGATGCAACAGCTTTGGTATTTACCGATCTGCTCAGTGATCCGCTTCAGATGACGATCTGGATGGTCATCATTGTAATTGCAGGCTTCTTTATCTGCAGCCGCGGCTTACAGAACGGACTGGAACGAATCAGTAAGTTTATGATGCTGGCACTGCTTGCACTGATCGTAATCTTAGTTGTACATAGTCTGACATTGCCCGGCGCAAAGGAGGGCTTGAAGTTCTACCTTGTGCCTAATGCAAAAACCGTATCCGAGGTTGGTCTTCAAAATGTAATCTCTGCGGCTATGAACCAGTCGTTCTTCACCCTGAGCTTGGGTGTTGCTGCGATGGAGATCTTCGGAAGCTACATGAGCAAGGACAATACACTTGCTGGCGAGGGCGTCCGTATCTGCGCACTTGATACATTTGTTGCGATCATGGCAGGACTGATCATCTTCCCGGCATGCTTCAGCTATGGCGTGGAAGTCGGTGCAGGCCCAAGTCTGATCTTCGTCACTCTGCCAAACGTATTCGTAAATATGGCTGGCGGAAGAGTCTGGGGAACACTGTTCTTCCTATTCATGACATTTGCCAGCTTCTCAACAGTAATCGCTGTATTTGAGAATATCATTTCCTTCTGTATGGATATGTTCCATATCAGCCGGAACAAAGCGTCACTCATCAACTGTATCATCATTTTGATTGCGAGCATGCCATGCGTCCTCGGCTACAATGTCTGGAGCAATGTGCATCTGATTGGCGGCCGTGACATACTTGACACCGAAGACTTCTTAGTCAGCAACCTGCTGTTACCGCTTGGTTCGCTCGTCTACCTGTTGTTCTGTGTTACAAAATGGGGATTTGGATTTGACAAGTACATTGAGGAAGCAAATACCGGAACCGGCTTGAAGATCAGCAAGAAATTAAAGCCGTATTTCCAGTTTGTGCTTCCGGTTCTGATTCTGATTATTCTGATTCAGGGATTGCTGTAAATACTTTGTTATAATAAAAAACGTCTATTGCTACGGTATGCAATAGACGTTTTTTTATTGTCAACCAGCAGAGAGACTCGCACGGGTTTTCTCCATCACATCCTGCAAAATTTTCAGATTCTGCATGGTATCACTTGTCTCGAGTGAATGGTTGGCATTCTCATAGACATGCATTGGAACGCCCTGTGCTTCACTCATCTGGATCACCGCAGGCACATCGCTCCACGGATCTGCCGTTCCGATAAATGCAACCGCATGCTTCGGTGCGAAGGTGTAGGTTGCCTCAAGCGGTGTGTATAAGATATGTCGAAGTTCTGCTGCCATTCCCACCTTTTCAAGCTTCTGTGCATAGGCAGATGCGATAATCGTCCCAACACTTTTCGATACAAACAGCACTTCCGCATACGCTGTAAAATCAACCCTGGCAAGCTGTTCTTCCGCCTGTGCATACAGCGCATGGAAAGCTGCCTCCATCTTCTCTTTGTTCCCACGGATATTTCCTGCCTGATAATCGTATTTCAACGCAATCAGTTCATAGCCCGCCTCGCCAGCCAGCTTCCGGCTGTAATATAGGAGTGGCTTGTCCGCATGGTATCCGATTCCCGGGAAAAATATTGCCAGTTTTTTCATAGATTTGTTCCTCGTTTTTCATTTTGATTGTATTATACGTTGCCAGATTTTCAGATACAAGGTAAATGTGCAAAAAAAGAATTGCACTTTTGATCCTGCTGTGTTAGGATAAATCAAAGCATTAAATTTCAATTCTATTTTTATCTATTATATAATGTAGCACGCTGATGCGTGCGTAGGTCATCATGCTACGCATGGTGACAAATCTTAGAATCCAAGAACTTCGATGCTTTGAATTCACACTACAACATAAGCAGAGAGGAAATGGACTTTGAGATTAGGAGATTTTATTTCCTCCTGCACATAGAGCGATGTGCTCAGAAATGGAGGAAACTTTATGAACAGAAACCACGAAACACAGGGGCATGAAATCCGTAACAACAATTGCGATGCGCAGACATACCGTATGAACGAATCTGCAGAAGAACCGCTGGTGGCAAACCGCGAGTACAAAGACACGGTATTCCGGATGTTATTTTCGGAGAAAACAGAATTATTGTCACTGTATAATGCACTTAACGGAACATCCTACGAAGATCCGGAAGAATTGGAAATTACAACGCTTAAAAATGCGATTTACATGACTGTGAAAAATGATATTTCGTGTGTGATTGACATGCGGCTCAATCTATATGAGCATCAATCCACGGTAAATCCGAATATCCCACTGCGTGATCTGGATTATGTTGCACGGACATATTCGTTATTTTATAAAGACGAGGATATCTACTCGCCGCGCATCATCCGCCTGCCAAATCCGAAGTTTATCATATTTTACAATGGACTGGATAAGCAGCCTGCAAAACGGGAAATGCGGCTGTCCGATGCGTATGCGAACAAGGAAGAACATCCAAGTCTGGAGTTGATCGTGGTGCAGATCAACATCAATCCCGGATATAATGATGAATTGTTGAAAAATTGTCCATCGTTGTATGGTTATATGCAATTCGTTGAAAAGATCCGTGAAAATCAGAAGACAATGCCACTGACAGAAGCGGTCACACAGGCGGTAAATGATTGTATCAAAGAAAATATATTGGCTGATTTTTTGAAGAGAAATAAAGCGGAGGTAGTCAGTATGAGTTTATTTGAATATGATGAGAAAAAACACGAACGGACAATGATGGAGATTGGTCGGGAAGAAGGCCATGCCGCTGGTCTGGCAGAAGGTGAAATTCGGAAGTTACTTACCCTCATTATAAAGAAGGTCACAAAAGGGAAATCCATAGAACAAATCGCAGACGATTTAGAAGAAGATACTGACACACTTACCCCTCTATATGAGTCGGTGATCAGCCATGCACCTGATTACGATCTCGATACTATTATGAATGAAGTACTACATACTTCCAAATAACATATATGGAAGAAAAGATAAAAGCCTATGATGATTTAATTCACAGGCTTTTATCTTTTTTATTTAGAATTTCCCATCCGCATCCGGGATTGACGGATCTTCGTTCAGAATTGTTTCGTCCTCAAACAAAGGATGCCATTCCAGTTTTTTGTATGTAAATGATGCTTTATACGTCTCAAATTCCGAAGCGGAAACCTCCTGATAATAACCACTATAGTTTTCATCCCTCATTTGTCTTAGCAGAAAATCATAATCATAATTATCATAATTGACCGTTCCATCCGAACCGCCATGCACATACCATGTAGTGGCAATTACCTTGTAATATTTTTCACCACCACCTGTATCGATCTTCAAATATCCCACACCTCCGCTAGACTCGTTATCCATATAATCTGAAATCAGTTCAAATCGGCTGTCTACTTTATCATACAAAAACTCTTTTGCCTGATCCGACAGATACAGATCCTTTTGGTAATATGTAACGATTCCGTCAATGTCATCCCGTTCATAGGTGTGTCGTATTTCAACCTGTCTTGTCTCACTGTTCCAATATCCAAAGTAAATGTCTTCCATGCCATCTCCATTGATATCCGCCACAGCATAAAAACAATTCTTCCGCTCATATGGAGCCAAAGACTCGCCAACCTCCGCGTCATCTCCCCGTGTACCACTTCCGGTTGTACGATAACTATCTACATTTTGACGCGTCTCTTCCAATTTTAAGTCAACCCACGAAATCTCTTCAGTTGTTGCCTCCTGTGCGGGTGCCGGTCCATCCTCCCACATAAGCGCGCCACTGCCATCCTCTTCTTCTATCGCTACAATGTGCCTTTCCGGCTCCGACGATGCATGATGGATTCCCAGCCCGATGCCGACAACCGCTGCAACTCCGACGACTCCAACTGCCACTTTTCCGCCAACCGTACCAAGGAATTTTGCAATCCCATGTGCGGATGCTTTCGCTGCTGCACCTGTAGCTCCGCCTGCCTGTCCGGTTCCCGCTGCACCTGCAGCACTTCCTGCCTGTCCGGTTACCGCTGCACCTGCAGCATTTCCTGCCTGCCCGGTTACCGCTGCACTACCTGCCTGTCCTGCCGCGGTTCCTGCAACACCACCTGCCTGTCCCATTACCGCAGATGTTCCTGCCACGCCACCAGCCTGTCCAACCATCGCAATTGCGCCAGCCGCACTCCCTGTGATTCCGACATGCGCGATGCCCGTCACCTTTCCAATATAATTCTGGAACAAAATATATAACCAAGGTGTATCCTTCAAGCTGAATTTATGCGACTTCTCCTGCTGTACCGCATATGCCGGTGCCTGTCCTTGCGCTGTGATTGCTGAAAGCAGGGCTGTCCGTGTCTGTCCGAGGGTATGCTTTACCACCCGCGTCGTACAGCCCGTTTTTTCTACGATCGCTGGTACGCTCTCGCCAAAATAATAATACGACTGGAATACGATCTTTTCCATCGGCGATAACGCCTCGATCACAGCCT